>DHCD01000099.1:30251-54685 GCA_002398105.1 Syntrophomonas sp. UBA4911 | reverse complement strand
TTATTAGATTTGAGGTGTCGATATGGAAAACTATTTGGAATATACAAAAGTGTTTAAGGCGCTGGGCGACCCCAAAAGAGCCATGATCGTGGATATGCTCTCCTGCGGCGAGCTTTGCGCCTGCATGATTTTAGAGAAATTTGAAATGCCCCAATCGACGCTGTCCCATCACATGAAGCTTCTGCGCGAGTGCGGACTTGTCAAGGGAAGGGAGAAAGGCAAATGGACGTACTACTCACTGGACGCGGATACAATCAGCAAGACAGAGCAGTTTTTCAGCGCCATCACATCCGATAAGGAAAACTGCATCTGCAAAGAAGATGCGGACTGCTGCAAAGGATGTGATGAAGATGAGTAACGAAAAATCCTGCTGCTGTTCAGCTGAGAGTTGTTGTGCCGGGGTAGCTATAACGCCGATCGTGCCTGTGGCTTCAACAAGTCTCAACTTCAGAGATATTCTTGGAGCATGGAAGGTGCGTTGGGGCATAGGCCGGATGGATTACAAGATCAATCCGGGAATTTACGCTATTGGCGATCCCGATCACACGTCCCCCGTGCTGGTCAGCGCAAATTATAAACTAACATTCGATACCTTGAGGAAAGAGCTTTCAGGCTTAAATTGCTGGATTTTGATACTTGATACAAAAGGTATTAACGTCTGGTGCGCCGCCGGTAAAGGCACGTTCGGCACCGATGAATTGGTGGGCCGCATATCGAAAACAGGGCTGTCCAGGATGGTGTCGCACAGGACATTGATTTTACCGCAGTTGGGCGCATCTGGCATAAGCGCCCATGAAGTGACCCGGCAGACCGGATTTACAGTGGTTTACGGTCCTGTGAGAGCGCGCGATATAAAGGCATTCCTTGACTCCGGCTTTAAGGCCACGGAAGAGATGCGCGCCGTGAAATTCACGGCATGGGATAGATTGGTTCTGACGCCTGTGGAACTGGTGACGGCCGCAAAGACTTCATTGATGGTTTTCGGAGTATTGTTCCTTATCAACCTGTTTGCGGTAAGACCTTTCGGGCTTGCGGATTTCATCGCTTATGCCGGAGCTGTGGTAACGGGAACCGTTATCACGCCCGTGCTGCTTCCCTTTATTCCCGGCAGGGCGTTTGCATGGAAGGGCTGGCTGCTGGGAGTGCTTTGGACGGCAGGATTTGTTTGGCTGAACGGCTGGTTTGCTCCTGATTTTTTGTTTCTGGCCATAGGTTATCTGCTGGTACTACCATCATTATCTGCGTTTCTGGCGATGAATTTCACAGGCTCGTCAACATACACTTCTTTTTCCGGCGTTATCAGGGAAATGAAAGCGGCGGTGCCACTCATTGCTCTTTCATCCGCCGCGGGAATTGTGCTGGTGTTGATAGAAACCCTGTCGGCTTTATAAGGAGGGCGCTATGAAACACAAATATCTGAAAAATGTTGCAACTCTAAATCTATCGGCTGAAAAATGTATAGGCTGCGGAAGATGCGTGGAGGTTTGCCCTCATGAAGTGTTCAAAGTGGACGAAAGAAAAGCGCGGATAAAAGACAAAGACTTGTGCATGGAGTGCGGCGCTTGCGCGATAAACTGTCCTGCAAATGCCATCACTGTTGACGCCGGAGTCGGGTGCGCCTATGCCGTGATCATGGGCTGGCTTACCGGGAGCGAACCAAGCTGTGATTGTTCAGGCGGCAAATGCTGCTAAAGAATTAAATGACTCCAATTTCAAAGGAGAACGAAACAAAAAGACCGCTCAGTACGTTCCTTGAACTGTCCCGGGCGGTCACTTTTGACTACGTAAAAAATGAGTTTGCCTACTTTGGTCGGGGCGACAGGATTTGAACCTGCGACCTTCTGATCCCAAATCAGACGCGCTAGCCAAGCTGCGCCACGCCCCGAACTTCTTCATGATAGCATCCGGAGCATAAGAATGTCAATCGCCGGACAGGTCTGATATCGTTACCGCCTGTTTAAAAATCCTTTTCATGATTTTTACATAAGCAAGCATACAGCCTTTACAAAGCCAGGCTATACTTGAACCACAGGACAAGTTTTATCTTTTTTCGCAGTAATCTGATATTGGGGATGTGAGCCCGTGCAAAAGAATTTTGAGACTCTGAGGCAAATTATCGACGGCGGTTTCATCAAACCCGTATACCAACCTATCGTCTCCCTTCAGGATGGCGAAATATTGGGCTATGAAGCTCTCAGCCGGATCACCAACGAAGAGCTGAAGTTAAATATTGAAGCTATGTTTCAAACCGCCGATAAAATGGGGAAATTATGGGAGCTGGAAACCCTTTGCCGCACCAGAGCTTTGGAAAGTTCAGTAAACAAGCCTGAATGCAAGAAGCTTTTTTTAAACGTCAATTCCAACATCATCTATGACGAAAAATTCAGAAACGGCTTTACTAAAAAGCTTTTAGAAGAGTACGGCATAAATGCCGATGATATCGTATTTGAAATAACGGAACGGGTAGCGGTCCTGGATAACAATGTTTTCTTTGCCTCTATCGACCATTATAAAAACCAGCAGTACGGCATTGCTATTGATGATGTGGGGTCGGGTTTTTCCGGACTGAATATGATCGTCGACGTGCTGCCCAATTTTCTGAAATTGGATATGAACCTGATCCGGAATATCGACAAAGATGAAATAAAGATGTCCTTGTGCAAGGCTTTTACCGCCTTCTGTAAAAATTCCAATATTCTTCTGATCGCGGAAGGGATTGAAACCGAAGAAGAATTGAAAGCCCTTATAAAATTGGGCGTGCAATATGGACAAGGATATTTTCTAGGCATCCCCCGGGAAACCTTTGAAGAGATAACCCCGGAAAAAGCCGAATTAATTTCTACCCATTATTCCAAGTGCTATATCGAAAACGCCAAAAGTTCCGTGTATCCTATTGTCGAGCATTTATGCAAAAAGAAAGAAGTATTTTCCCCCGAGGTCAAGGCGGCGCATATATATGAATTGGTCAGGGCCAATCCCACGATAACGGAAATCTGCGTGGTGGAAGACGACATCATCGTCGGTTTTCTAAACAGGACCTATTTAAATGAGCTCATGGGTGGACAATTCGGTTACAGCATCTATGGCAAGAAGCCGATCAAAGAATTGATGAAAACGGATTTTTTCAAAACAGCTCACACTATGCCGGTGGACGTCGTCTCCAGACTGGCAATGCAAAGACCCTATGAACATCTTTATGACCCGATCGTAGTTGAAAAAACCGGCAAGTTCTTTGGAGTGGTAACCGTTAAGGATTTATTGGATACCTGCACCAGAATCCAGGTGGACGTTGCCATGCATTGCAACCCGCTTACCGGATTACCCGGGAATTTGTTACTGGAAAAGGAAATCAAAGATCGCATTTTAGGTGAAGGGCCCTTCTGCATCACTTATTATGACCTTGATAATTTTAAAGCTTATAATGACGCTTATGGGTTCAGCAACGGGGATCTCATGCTCAAAATGGTGGCGGATATTCTGCAGACCCAAGCGGTAAAGAATGAATTCATCGGTCATATCGGCGGCGATGATTTTATTGTCATTGCCGATTATGTGGAAGGAGAACCTTTTTGCGACGCGGTTCTGGAGAATTTCAGCCGTGAAGTCCTGTCCTTATACCGTAATGAAGATATAGAGCGAGGCTATATCGTATCGAAGAACCGGCACGGGGTTACGGAGAATTTCCCCCTTGCCAGTTTATCCATTGCCGGGATCACGAGCCGCAAAAAGGCTTTTAGAAATGTTGATGATTTTTCCCGGGATGTGGCGACACTTAAGAAAATATGCAAACAGCATAGGGGTAATTATTATGAGATATGGTGATAGAGCCTGGTTTTTGGCTGCCGGCGAAGGCCGCTTGGAATCGCCAACCGGAAGAGTATAGGCCGCACGGCCTTGCGGAACAGATAGAGAAAAGACCGAAAACTATGAATACGGCCAGGTTATAAACAACTATATGTATACTGAAGGGAATTCGGTACCAGAACTAACCGCCGCAGATCCAGCATATACCTATAATGACCCAGAGTACTACTTCGATGTTGCCTTTACCGATAATGAAACCTGGAGACATAACCGCAGTTGTAGTCGGTGGTATTACCCTTGCGGATAAGGCTGCAGTCGGTGGTAATGATGCTTATGAACTTGGTGCCGGCTATCTTCGTCTCTATCCCATAGACGCATATCCCCTGCAAAATCCGGGGCAAAAGTACATTACGGTTAAGGCCGATGGATATAAGGATGCCGCTGTATTACAGACACTAAGCCCAGGATATTAAAATGGTTGAGGGTGGTTTCTCTTTTTTTAAAGAGAGACCGCCCTTAAATTATCATATTTATTAACCCTTACGCTATCCAGGCAAAATATCCGCCTACCAGAATGATCATTACCCCCGCCACCTTTTCCAGCAGTGCATTCCAGCGGGCAAATTGGTCCATGCGGGCAACCAAGCCGGTGAAAGTGCCTACGGCCACAATGGGAACCCCACGGCCCAGAGCGTAGACGAAAAGCAGAGTGGCGCCGTAGAGCCACTGCCCGCTGGCCATGGCCAGGGATAGAATGGCCAGAAGTATGGGAGTGCCGCATTGGGAACCTACCAGTCCCATAACCAAGCCCAGGATGTAACTACCCAAATAGCCCCGCTGCTCCCCGGCCCGGGTCAGCAAATCACCGCCGAAGCTTATATTTGATTTCCATACCCCCAGCAGGTTTAACCCAACCACTATACAGACGGCAGCCACAATATAATACAGAATGCTACGGCTGGCGCCGAATATTCCCCCTACGGCAGCAATGATAAGCCCCAGCAGCATAAATGTAGTGGCAGTACCAAGGGTAAAGAGCAGAGACATTATAAAACTGCGTTTTTGACCGGCTTCGGTACCGGCCACATAACCGATAATTACCGGTATGGTACTGAGGTTACAGGGACCGATGCTGGTGACAATGCCGGCTAAAAACACCAAGCCATAGCCGTAAAGGGAGAAACTGGCCAGGAACTGCGGTGCTGCCTGATTAAGCCAGCTCTCCATCTATTGCTGCACCACCTTGTCCAGCTCGGCCCGCAGGTCATCCTCAGCCATAAGCCCTACCTCCTGATAGCTGATTGCCCCCTCACCATCAATAATAAAGGTGGTGGGGACATAAGCGATGCCATACTCCTGGGCCAATGAGGAATTATCGCTATCATCGACGTCAATGGTTATAAACCTTACTTTGCCCTGGTACTCCGGTTCAAGGCGGTCATAAATCTTTTTCAGTTCCACGCAATACTGGCAGTTAGCCGAACTGAATAACAGCCACATACTTTCTCCCGCTTGTTTTCCAGCCTCTATTTGCCGGGCAGCAGAGGAACCTGGCGCAGGAACAGACTCATTCTCGGGTTGGGTAAATTTATAATAGAGAAATATACTTAGAAGGAGCACCATAATAACTATAATGGCAAGGTTAATTGGTTTTTGCTTCACAAATCTTCCCCCTATCATGGTTTAGATAGACTATGCCCTTTCCGCCCACACCAGCTTGCGCTGATACGCTTTCCTGCAGTTCATTATTGCAATACGATTAATAGTAATACGCCCCTATTATGGCATAGACCAAACGTTTTTTTCAACTGACATTGAATAATCGTAAATCATGGCATAAGGTTAGGGAATAAAGCATATAATAATAGATAGTGCTGTCATCGGTCTGGAATTACCATGTCCGGCAAGCTGGGCAAAAAGTTGAAATCGTTCTTGAAATGGGTATGGAAAAGATATATAATACTCTGTGCGGGCGGGTGTAGCTCAGTGGTAGAGCCCCAGCCTTCCAAGCTGGTTGCGAGGGTTCGATTCCCTCTACCCGCTCCATTTTTATGTCCCTGTAGCTCAGCTGGACAGAGCAACGGCCTTCTAAGCCGTGGGTCGGGGGTTCGAATCCCTCCGGGGACGCCACTATAACTTCGGACCAACGTGGTGGGTGTAGCTCAGTCGGCTAGAGCACCAGATTGTGGCTCTGGGGGCCGTGGGTTCAAGTCCCATCACCCACCCCATTTAACCCTTGACAGCAGTATTGATAAGCTATTATACTCTTTACTGTTGGGGTGTAGCCAAGGGGTAAGGCAACGGACTTTGACTCCGTCATTCGTTGGTTCAAATCCAGCCACCCCAGCCATTATTATGGGCCATTAGCTCAGGTGGTAGAGCACCTGACTTTTAATCAGGGTGTCGGAGGTTCGAATCCTCCATGGCTCACCATAAGAATCGCAGAAGCCTCCGATGTTCGGAGGCTTTTTTCAGTGCTATTTTCAAAAGCAAAAATCAATCAATTTTAAGGTTATTTAATGGCTTTTAAGGGGTATTAATTTTCATCAGGGTGTCAGAAAGGTGTCAGTTTAATGCTGCTTAATGCCCATTAATTGCATTTCGTCAGAAGCTTTAAGATTTACCGAAGAGCTTTTCGGTGAAGGAAGCAAAGTGGAAAATGGGATTGATAAGACTTGCTTGCCAGTTAAGCTATGCAAAGCCCAGCTTAATAAAAACAATAAACACATAAACGGTAGCCAGCACCAGGGAGAGCAAAGTGACCGGAATGCTTATTTTCAGAAAATCCACAAAAGAAATTGGTGCGCCCTCCCTAACTGCTATAGAGGCTACGATCAAGTTCGCCGAAGAAGCGATTAATGTACCGTTGCCGCCCAGGCATGCTCCCAAAGCCAAAGACCACCAGAGGGTGGAGAGTTCTACCGGGGACAAAGCCAACTGTGCTCCCATATCCTGAACCAGGGGAATCATAGTGGTCACCAGGGGAATATTGTCAACAAAGCCGGAAATAATCCCGGTTCCCCATAACAGGGTCAAGGCCGTAAAGGTCGTATTGCCATTGGTAATTTCTATCATCCAGGATGCGGCCTTACTGATAATCCCTACTTCAATCAAGCCTCCTACCAGTATGAACAAACCGATAAAGAAAAAAATGGTTACCCATTCCACCGAATGATACACTTCATCCAAATCGCTTTCTTTGATACCGATGAGCAGTAACAGAGCGGCCCCGGATAAGGCTATCACCGCCGGTTCCAGGTGCAGAAACTGGTGGGAGACAAATCCCAGCAAGGTAAGAATAAAGACAAACACAGATTTTCGGGCCAATGCCGTATCCTGAATATAGTCTTGAGCTTCAATATCCATAAGCCCCTGCTTATATTCGTCCTTTACATGAAGATATTTTTTAAAATGAAATGCCAGATAAGTGAGAACGACAAATGCAATAACTATGATAAGCGGGGTTATATGAATTAGAAACTCATTAAATGAAATGCCGGCCGCCACACCAATCATAATGTTGGGCGGATCCCCCACCAGGGTAGCCGCTCCCCCAATATTGCAGAGCATGATTTCCGTAATAAGAAAAGGAATGGGATTCATATGCAGGGTCCGGCTAATGGCAATAGTGATGGGAGTAATCAATAAAACCATGGTCACTATATCAATAAAAGCTGATCCGACGGCCGTCAGCAAAGCAAGTCGCACCAAGATTTTTTTGGGATCACCCTTGGCGCTTTGCGCTGTTTTGATCGCAATGTATTGAAAGACTCCGCTTTTATTTGCAATCCCCACCAGAATCATCATGCCGAAGAGCAGAAAAATAGTCTCCCAATGAATATGTTCCGTAGAGGCCACATGCAAATCCACGATACCGAATATAACCATAAGAATTGCACCGCATATGGCAATAATAGACCGGTTGATTTTTTCTGAAATAATGATGGCATAAGTAATAATAAATATTACTAATGCTGCAATAATCTTCCAGTTAGCTGCGATTTGTTGTACATCTGCCATTTCGTAGCCTCCTTCTATATTTAACGCCGGGCAGAGCAAAAAAAGCCAGGAGAGAAAGGCTATAACATAAGTATTTTTTGTCGATAAGATTCTGTTTTTGCATACACATTGATGGGCTTATTTGCCTCTGTCGGACAGTGAGTGGTTCGACCGGGCCAGCAACATGTGTTGGTTCGGCATATCTTTGCCGATGCTAATCGAGATGACCTGAGGGATAAACACGAGAAGCTTTTACATCAGTTAACTTTCCGGCCTCCTAAAAATGCTACTGCCCGGTTATACCTTCGGAAACACGCTGGATACTACGTCTTCGGTATTTGCCGTTCCCGACTGGTCCGGGATATACATTCCCAACCAAAACAGCTTGTATTTCGTCCAATACATAATAGCCGACTCATCCTAAAATTTAACTTTTAATTATGCAAATGCAGTGGGAAAAATAAAAGCAGATTTACCTGGATAGTTGGATTGCTATCAAATCCTGCCAATCCTGATTATTCGGGTTATCCCCTGCCCAAATCTGCCATATTCCGGATTTTTATCAGTAATCCTGGTTGAGGCCAACCACCTGATCAAGGGGGATGATAAAAGCGATACCCTTATTGGGTTCGTTCAAATCCACTTTCTTTACAATAGCATCCAAGACCGCCTGAGCTTTATCTTTCTCAATCAAAGTCAGTACGATGTCTTTTTCCGGTTCAATGCTAACCCCCAATAATAATCGAACCGCGGTGCCGCGTCCGTAAAGAATGGTGCCTCCCTCAGCTCCGGCCCGATGGGAAACATCCACAACTTTTTCAGCTTTTCCTTTGTTTACAATGGTTACAATCAATTTGTAATCACTCAATCCCACTGCCAAACCTCCTTAATATATAAACTATTATAATCAATATTCATCCCCTCAATCCAGTTCATTTTAATAATTCTGATTAATTTAAAACATTGGGTAAATAAAAATTTACAGTTTAACAAACAGCCGCCCTCAGGGTAAAACCTGCGGGGCGGCTGTTTGCTGTATAAATCTTATGGGGCTTCTAACCCCGCTATTACATCAGATAGCGCAGGTAAATATAAGCAGTGGAGATAACGATTGAGACCAGCATTAAAGGAAATCCGTAGCGGAAGTATTGCATAAAGGTTATAATCACCCCGCGCCGTGAACTCATACCGGCTACCACCAGGTTAGCGGAGGCCCCGATCAGGGTGCCATTCCCCCCCAGACAAGCCCCCAGAGACAATGACCACCAGAGAGGATCCAGCTGCATTCCTGATAGCTGACCCACAGATTTGATCAGAGGAATCATAGTAGCGGTAAAAGGTATATTGTCCACAAAAGCGGAAGCTATCGCTGACATCCAGAGTATGGCCATCGCGGTGACAGATTGATTGCCGTGAGTCAAGCTAAGAGTTTCGCGGGCTATATTTTCGATTATACCTACTTTTTCCAGAGATCCTACCAGGATAAAAAGTCCTATAAAGAAAAAGATGGTGGGCCATTCCACCGTCAGCAAAATATCTTCGGGCTTGTTATCCCGGGCTATCAGCATCAGTAATGCGGCCCCGGCCAGAGCGACGGTAGCAGACTCCAGATGCAGGCTCTGATGCAGGATGAATCCGATTATCACTAAAACTATAACGGTAAGGGATTTTTTCAGCAACGCATAATCTTTTATAAAATCGGCCGGTTCAAACACCATTATGCGCTGTTGTTTTTCCAGGGTGACCACCAGTGATTTGCGAAAGATAATTGCCAGCAACACTATAGTCACAACAAAAACTATCAATATTACAGGAGTAAGATTGGTCACAAAATCCATGAATCCCAATCCGGCCCCCCCGCCTATCATGATGTTGGGAGGATCACCTATCAGGGTAGCAGTTCCCCCGATGTTGGAAGCCATAATTTCAGCGATCAGGAAAGGGATCGGATTGATTTCCAGCTCATCACATAAGGAAAAGGTTACCGGCACAAGTAACAATACAGTGGTAACGTTGTCCAGAAAGGCTGAAGCCAAAGCTGTGATCACACACAAAGCAACCATGATCTTCAGTGGGTTGCCTTTGGTATATTGAGCGGCTCGAATAGCCACGTATTCAAATACCCCGCTGCGGCGAGTGATGCCAACAACTATCATCATTCCGGTCAAAAGCCCGATAGTGTTGAAATCAATCGCCTGAACAGCCTGTTCCTGGGTGATTATTCCCAGAATTATTACCAGTACTGCCCCCGCCAAAGCAATTACGGTTCGGTGGATTTTTTCGCTGATAATAATCGCATACACTAGAAGGAATATTACTGCCGCTGTTGCTACTTGCCATTCCACTTTTTATCCACTCCTTAATTTATTTAGTTTTCTCTCCTCATTTTAATCCTTAGGATTTATTATACCAGAGGATTACCCAAATAAACTTTTGCCGCGTCCTAAAAAAACCCGGCTCCTTTACAGGGGGCCGGGTTTCGGTTTTATTCCACCGGATCAAACATATCTTTGGGAGCGCCGCATACAGGGCAAATATCCGGAGGTTCCGGCCCTTCATGGATATAGCCGCACACCCGGCATTTCCAACGCTTATAGGTTTTCTTGCCGCTCTTGTCCCGTCCCAGGTTGCGCATGGATTCACTGGTGTCCACGTGAGGGGCGATAATAATCTCTCCTACCAGAACTCCCTCCTTAATATAGCTTTTCTTATAATACTGCTCCACCGGGTCAATGATTTCAACCACACGACACTGGTCAGGAGGCAAATTGACCTCGCCGATAGAGAATATTTCCCGGTCAAATGCAATCAGCATGGTAGATAGGACCGGTTGTTTATATTCCACCCAGTCGCCGGCAGCCGCCGCCCCGGCAACCCGTCCCATTTCCATGGAGACCGGCCACAGGCCTACCGTTCTTTCCCCAAACTGGGCTACATCACCGGCAGCATAAATGTCACTGACACTGGTGCGCATGTTATTGTCTACAACAATACCCTGGGCAACATTTATCCCGGCCGCTTGCGCCAGTTCCACATTGGGACGCACGCCGGTGGAAAGCAGAACCAGATCAGCCTCCAGCACCCTGCCGTCGCTGAGCTTGACTCCCTTCACCCTTTCTTCTCCCAGTATTTCATCGGTATCTACTCCCAGACAGAGTTCCACCCCCTGCCGGGTCATAAGTTCCTGCAGGCGCATTGAACCGGCTTCATCCAGTTGCCGGGGCATGAGCCGCTGGTTGTGTTCAACCACCGTCGTTGCTATTTTACTGTTCAGCATCTCCTCGACTGCTTCCAGACCCAGGACTCCGCCGCCGATAACTACCGCTTTTTTGGCTGTCTTCATGGCTGCTTTAAGCTTCCAGGCATCATCCAGACTGCGCAGTGCGAATACTCCCGGTTTATCCGCCCCCTTAAAAGGAGGTATATTGCTCCGGGCCCCGGTGGCGATGATAAGCTTATCATAGGCTATGCTGTCTCCTGGTTCGGTCTCCAGTTTTTTGGCGGCCGTATCAATTTTCACTACCCGACTGGCAGTTCTTAAATCCACCTGGTTTTTCTCATACCAGGCCTGCTCAAAAACAAAAAGCCGATTATCGGGGAGGTCCTCGGTTAAAAAGTCAGAGAGGGCAGGTCGATAGTAAGGCCTGCCGGCTTCTTCGCTAAGCATAATGATTGCTGCCGTACGGTTGCGCTTGCGGATGGCCTGGGCTGCCGACAGAGCAGCAACGCCACCCCCTACGATAACAAATTTTTCCTGACTGTCCTTGCTAAATTCGTCTTCAATGCCCTCCCGGACAAAATTTTCCCCGTCTACTCCACAGGCCGGGCAGATAGCGGGCGGCTCCGCTCCTACATGGATATGCCCGCAAACCAGACAACGCCAGCGGGTCTGATTCTGATCCTGTTTCTTCTCCAGTACGGCCCGGGCAAAGTCCATTCCCCGGTTAAAAGCATCCTCCAGGTTGCGCGGGGAAGGTTTAAAGTTTACCTTATAACCGGGCAAGACCTTCATGCGCAGAGACTGCAGCCGGTTTTCGATACTCGGCACCGCTTCACCGCTCCAGCCATAAGCCCCGAAAGCCATAGCCACTTTGTCGCCATGGGTGATCGGCGACAGCCGTCCCAGCAGTCTCCATACCTGGGGCAGAGCGTCGCCGTTTACCGTATTGGAGCCCAGCAATAATCCATCGGCATCGGCAATAGCGGCCGCAACACGGTCAATCAGTTCATCATCGTCCAGCTTGTCCTCTACCAGACTGAAAGTCCGGATATCAAAGTCGCCCACAGTTTTTATTCCTTCAGCCATGGACTCGGCCAGCATTTTGGTGAAACCATAGACGCTGATATAGGCCAGTACTATTTGGGGCCGCTTACCGTCCCTATTATCTTGAGGCTGGGACCACTGCCGATAAAGGTCGATATATTTATCTATATCCTTACGCAGCACCGGACCATGCCCGGGAGCGATCATATCCAGAGGCAGGTCCTTGATCTTATCCAGGGCTTCGACTACGTAAGGCTTGAAAGGGCCGATAATAGCATCAAAGTATTCTTTATAAGGAATGATAAAATCGCTTTCCATCAAGTCGTTGAAGAGACGCTCATCCGGATAGTGGCTGCCGAATGAATCGCAGCTGAAAAGGATTCTGTCCTCTACCAGATAGGTATAGATGGTATCAGGCCAGTGCAGAAAAGGAACATTGATAAATCTCAGGGTTTTGCCGCCTAATTCCAGTTCTTCTCCGTCTTTTACCTCATTGGAGGCAAAATTATGATTAGTGATTTCTTTCAGGAATTGCAGGGCGGTCTGACTGGCGTAAACCTTGAGGTTGGGAATTAAGTCAAGCAGTTTGCCTACTGCTTCCGAGTGATCAGGTTCGGTATGATTCATTATCAGATAATCAATTTGGGAAATGTCAACCAGGCTTTTTACTTTCTCCAGGTACTCATCAAAGAATTTGTCTTCGCAGACCTCAATAAGGGCTGTTTTTTCACTTCCTTTGATCAGATAGGCGTTATAGCTGGTACCATAATCAGCCGTCATGACCAGGTCAAAAATCCTCAATTCCGGATCACGTACTCCGACCCAGAATATATCGTCCTTCACTTTGATCGCCTGCATAGTAATCCCCCTTTCCCTTCATTAATTCAATCATATTTTAGACTTTGTGAAAAATCAAGCTAATTACAAATAATTCCCAGGATCAATCACTATGCCGTCCAGACGGGAAAAAGCGGCCTGCAGGCCAGGTTTATTTCAGGTTTTCATCCTTGACCTGCCCGGTTATAAACTTCTGATAAGGGTCGTAACTGTATTCAGTAAAATATGGGCGGTTCGGAGGCTCAACATCTTTTAATCCCCATACCAGATAATTAACTGCGTCCTGCACTGCTTTACCGCAATTGCCGCAATATATGCAGTCAGCTTTGGTGGCCCCCAGCATTTTTAATTGTTCCCCGCAGCAGCGAATATTATTGATTCCGTGAAAACTTTCATCATAAAGAAAACTCTGCTTATCCAAAGCTTCTTTAAATGAAACCAGCCGGTTATTAGGAAAATTATCCTGCAGTTCATAGCGGGTATCAGGTATGTTGCTTTCCTCAATCAGTACCCATCCACTGCGATTCTCTACGAAAAGTTGATAAATACGAGCATAGGCAGGCTCGCGGGTAATCCAGGAAAACCATTCTTCTCCATCATGGGAGGCCAAACCGCCCCGGAGATAAAAAGTAAAACCGGCTTCTGCTTCCGGCAGATCTTTGACCAGGGTTAATTTATAAATCATGGTCATTCTCCTTACTGCTGGTAATTGGGATGTCCTTCGGGTATTATGCTGGTCGAGCTCCCATCTTGATTACGGCATATTACTTTATAAATACCCGCATTGATTATGATTCTTTTACATAAAAAGCAGGGCTGGGCATCTATCAATTCACCGCTTTGGACATCAAAACCGGCCAGATATAAAGTAGCGCCCAGAGTATTGTCTCTTCCTGCATTTATTATGGCATTCATTTCCGCATGCACACTGCGGCACAGTTCATAGCGTTCGCCGCTGGGTATACCCTGGCGCTCTCTTTCGCAAACGCCAAGATCGCAGCAATTAGGCAATCCCCGAGGAGCACCGCTATAACCAGTCGACACTATGGCATCATCTTTTACTATTACTGCTCCGAAATTGCGCCGCAGACATGTACCCCGGGCAGCTACATCCAGAGCGATATTAAGATAATAATCTGTTTTACCTGGTCTGGACTTCAAAAAGGTCTCCCCCCTAATGCTTATTAGCATATACCTTCTGGACCATTCCCTCCGATTCCTGCCAGGGTACTGAAAACAGATCTCATCTGTCTATACTATCAACCGGGTCAGCTTTTCGAGATAATCCAGGAATCTGAGATTATATGGTACGCCCCCACCCCGGCTATGCCATAATCCGGAAATTCGCACCGCTGGTTCACAGCAATAGTGTCCCAGCCAGTGCGGGGAAGGGGGATCATAAATAAATTTCCGCTGGTAATTACTCAGCAATGCTACGGCATTGCGCTTAATGAATTGGTTCAACTGCGCCGGTTTTGAGCTGCGATCGGTGCTTATCCATAAGAAGGGCATGGTATTGATTATCCGGCTTATTTCGGTTTCCAGACGATGTTCTTTTTTTCTGGCTGCGGTATTGGACAAACCCGTCTTTTCCCAGGAAGAACAATCTATACTATCCCGGTTCAGCAAAGCGCTGCCTACATAATGGCGGAAGTCTGATATACGGTGATTTCCCCCGCCGGCAAATTTGCCGCTCACGGTCCCCCGGTGCTGCCTTAAGCGATTCCACAAAGCACTTAGCGGGTCGGCGGCAGGACTGGCAATGGTCATTCTTACTACCCGCATCTGCTTGCCATTCTCCCGCCATTCTCCGGGCTCAAAAAAAAACATATACCCTGCTGGGGCCAGTCCATATGATTGTCACTGGATGCCAGCATGCGGGTTCCCGTTTTGCCTTCCAGGGTTTGCAGCATATCGTAAAATCGGTCCAGGTGTTTTATTCTGTCCATTTTTTATTCCCTTATCCTCCAGCAGTAATTACGGCGCCGACTAAGGGGTCTTGGGATTAATTAAGATCAACTTCATTACTATGCCGGCCCCATCAAGCATGGCTTCAACTTTATCCCCCGGCTTTATGGTATTAAAGTCAATAGAACCGCCGTCTTCCCGATAAATGTCCGCAGAATCATCCAGAATATAGCTTTTGTTCTTTTTCAACACCAGTTGTTTGCCTTCACGACTACCACCGGTTTTCTCCACCTCTCCACTGACCTTTTTCCACTCCGGACGTTTGGTTATCGTTATTTCCAGCGGGATTTCATCATCAATACCATCCGGTTCAGGGTCCAGATAAGTGATTTTAACTTTGTCTCCCCTTCTTACACTGTCATTGCGTCCATCTTTATCAATAATACGCGCTCGATCCCAGTAGTTAAAGGAACTAGGTTTGCTGCCGGAGACTTTGCCGTCCAGGTCAAGCCTTCTTCCCGTTACCCGGCGCACACTGCCGGAAAGACTTTTGGCATCAAGTACGGTTACCCGGCTTACTTCCTCATTTACCAGGTAAACATCAATAAAGGTGTTGGCTTTCAGGGCCTGAAATCCCTTGGCTTTGCTTTTACCGCCGTTATCAAGCTCTGCTCCCCAGGACAAGGGCAGAATTCGTTCCCGGCCGTCAAGATCAACCAGGGTCAGGAAGCTGTCGTTTCCCAGCGCTACCGCCCTCACGGTCCCGGTTATCTTTTTTTCCTGACTCGAGCTCTTTTTCTCCAGCAGGCTGATACAGCCCACCTGTTTTTTGCTATCCAGATATAGTTTCACCCGCCATGACAAAGTGCTTTGATAATGGCATTCCTTGCCATTATTAAAACATTTCACTTCGGGTGAGAGCTTATATTTTTTGCTTCCCTGCAATGATTGCAATTCGATCTCAGGGGGACTGCGCTTAAAATCTATTTTTTCTATCCAACCTTCCACCTCGCGGGACGCCGTTATTTTCAGCCACCGGTCCTGTATCAGACGCTCCAGAATAGAGGCGGCTTCGCTCCTTTTCAAGCTGCTGCCGGGATAAAAATTTCCGTTCTGGTAACCGGTAATTATACCAGCCCCGGCTACAGCAATGATTGCCGGCCGCAGCTCAGGGTCCGCCTGATTTAAATCGTTGAACGGAGTTGGGGCAACTGCTGTTTCACCGGAGGGAAGCTGTAACAAACGGCAGAGCAGATCAGCTGTTTGCGCCCTGCTCACCGGCTGGTTACTGTTGAAATTGGCCAGCCACTGCTGCGAAAGCAAATTATCCTGAACCGCTTGGTTAAGATAGTTTTGCCCCCAGGAGACCTGGGGAATCTTGACTTGGGTTACCGGTGTCTTCTTGCCGGTTTTGTTGGTTTTATCCAGGTCATAACCGGCAGCCCGCATGAATAATACCAGGGACTCCATTTGGGATAAACTCTGCTCGGGTTTGAAATTACCTTCCGGGTATCCGCTTATCAAATCAAGCACCGCGGCATGGTAAATCGCTTCACTGGCCCAGTGTTCCTGCAGATCCCCAAAGGATACCGCGCCGGCAGGCGGGGTAATGAAAAACAGGCCTGTCCCGAGCAGTATCAGCAATAATAATATAGGTATATGTAAATTCCGCTGCAGGTACATATTATCATCCTTCCCCCCCGGCATTGTCACGGATCTTATAGAGATTGCCCTTCTGGGTGCAAACATAGATAAAACCGTCCGGGCTCAGCAACGGCGCCTGCTCAATCGCCCCTTCCAGTTCACGCGACCAATCCAGTCGGCCGCTGCTGTTGACAGCATAAAAGACCCCCTTGCTGCTGCCGGCATAAATCCTGGACTTAGCAGTATCCACTGCCGGAGGTGAACCCAGGTCTAAAAGGCGATTCTCCGATTTTAAGCTGCCAGTGCCGGCATTTAAAGCATAGAGGGTGCTCCCTCCGCTGGTATAAAACAGGTTTCCGGCTAAAACCGGCGCGGTAAGGTTATCTTCTATTCTGACATCATACTGCCATAGAGGACTTTTCCCTTTACTGACAGCGAAACAATATATACGACCCTGATTAAGTTTTCCCGAGGCGGATTTTCCCTGGCGTTGAGATGATTTCAGGGTAGCAGTAACGTAAAGCTTATCATTTCCCCCGGGAAGGATATGAGCAGCAAGGACATCGCCTAACCAATAGGTCCAGAGGTGTTTGCCCTTACTGTCTATCGCTATCAGTTTATACTCGCTTTTTTCATCGCTATAGATTGCATAAAATGCCTGCTCATCTGCAGCACAGGCTATAAATGTGCGTTTAGCCGGGGTCTTCACCGTGAACCGATCAGAGTTATCCCAGGATGAAAAAGTCCAGACCGCATGACCCTCGGTGTCAAGAGCATAGAGAGCGGAAGGCAGCGGCAGGTAGATTATATTGTTTAACCCTCCGGCCATCTGGGGCTCTTTGTCTTTGCCTCCCGGCAGCACGGTGAAATCCCACCCTTTGACTCCGTTTATCTTGGTTTCTGTAACCATACCTTTGCCGGCGGTGAAAATTGAACCATTAGCTGCCAGTACCGGGTTTGCCATTTTACCGCTGCCGGCTTTAGCTTCCCATAATAATTTGCCCTGCTGGTTAACGCAGAGCATTTTATTACCGGTTATTATTAATAATCTATTATCCGGAAGCATGAGCAACTGTTCGGAAGGCTTGCCCAGACCGGATAATCTCCAGACTATTTGAGCTTTCTGGCGAGTTTCGGAAACGCTGGTATATGACTCCAGTTTAGGCGCTGCCTGCACCAAAGAGGGGAAAACAAACAGAAATGCAAGTGCGATTAACCATATACGCTTCATGTTTAACCCCCTGTTTATCATTCTGCCTTATCAATTGGCTTTAGCCATTCTATTCATTTCTTCGATATTTTTACATATCTTCTTTATAGTGCGGGGATATAAAACCAGATTCCCCCGGTTGTAGTTATGAATGTAATTCAGCAGCTCATGCCGGCTTAGTACCGGAATGTCGCTATTGGTCTTTTTATTGTAGCGCATGCTGATTTTATCACAGGAAAGAACTATGATACCTTGAGTAGGTAAATTTCTTACCCCCACTACCCTGTTGAGAAAACCCTTCAGACGATACTCATGAGAGTCCACCTGACCGGCCGGATTGTTGATCAACTTGGAGTAGCCGTTTTTCTTGTGCAATATCCAGTTGCCCCTGCTGTCCACGTCTATTATTCCGCCGCGTTCACCCCCGTAATTTTTGGTTTCAATGTGGAAAATGCCGTTAGGGCCAATGACTACGCTGTCATATTCATTGGTATGTAAGGCATCCGGTCCCAGTTTAACATTATGGTATACCTTATAACGCGAATTGGGTTTCTCCAGTGGGCTTAAAATAGACTGGACCTTGTATTCTCCTTTATCCCCGGCTTTTATTATCTCTTTCTGGCGGGCCAATTTCTGACTTCGTATTTTAAATGCCCATATAAAATAAACCGCCGCCAGGAAAACCAGGAAGATCGGAGACAGCATTAGTAGTGTCTGCATCTTTTCTCCTTTCTCCATAAAAATGTTATTTAGAATTATTTCAACCAGCGTGTTAATTTTTCCTTTTTTTGGTTATAACTTTTCCTGTTAAAATCGTGAAATTTTTTACTACATTATATATCAAGGATATACCGGCTCTTTGTTTAAAATCAAGTGCTTATTATATAAATATAAGTATTAATAGAACTTGACCCGGTAAAAACTAGACTCAGGAGGTGGTTAACAGATGGAGCTAAATGGGAAAAAGGAGATAGTCAGTATTCAGGACTTTCTCCTCAATAACCCTCAGACCTTGAGTGATATTAAGGAATACATGCCGGAGGCAATTTATGATTGGGCCGATGATAAAGAAACGGCACGGCTGCTGGATTCTCCCAGCCAGCACCAGGATTAGCCGTGGTCGTCATTCCGGCTCGGGTATAGCCTGCTCCCGGCAGCCAGAACAGCTTACCGTTTTGATTAAAGCAAGCATTAACAATTATAATCAGCAGCACCTGCCAACTATAGTCAGTAACTTCAATTTTTAGTCACAAATTCCAAAGAAACGTCCTATTTTTTATAGGACGTTTGTACAAATTGTACTTGCTATCTTTGCCCTATCTGCTATAAACTGAATTTACAAGGGGATAGGAATACTAATGAAAACAATCTTAAACGGTAAGACAGCGCTTAGCTCCGCCATAAATAACAAGCGTACTTACAAGCAACAACGCATATTGGCTTTTTCAAGACTCATAATAGCCGGTCTGGGTGTAATACTATCTCTGCTTTTAATTGATAAGCCGGATAAAGGCCTAATTATTGCCCTAACCCTGGCAGTAGTCTATGCTACCGTTCTTTTCTTTAGCAAAACCCCCAATTATTTATTCACGCGAACCGTTATACCTGCGGCTGTAATTGATATCATCCTGATATTTATGGTATGTTACTATTCCGGGGGATTAAACTCCCCCTTTATACTGGCTTTTTTGTTTCCGGTGGTGGTCTGTGCCACCAGCACCTCTTTTCCGGAATTAACTCTGCTTATGCTGATATCAACCCTGGCTCTTTTGCTGCTGGGAATTAACGGCGATTTTGCCCTTTCTCCCTTCTTATGCCTAACTATTACTTTGATCTTTTCCGGGCTGCTGGTCTATATTTTGGTTGACAACGGATTCCAGATTCTCTCTTCCTATGTAATAAGAGACGGCCTGACCGGCTTATACACCCACCAGTATTTTTACGACCAGCTTAACGTATTAGTCAATAATCTCCCCCACCCCACCATGTTTAGTCTGATTATGATTGATTTGGATGATTTTAAACGTCTTAATGATGAGCATGGTCATCTGGAGGGTGACCGGGTATTGAAACAGGTGGCGGATACGATTAAAAGCAGTGTCCGGGAATCAGACATAATAGCCCGTTATGGGGGCGATGAATTCAGTATCATCCTTCCCGGAGTAGGTTACCAGCTATGTTCCACCATAGTCGACCGCCTGCGCTCTTCTATCATAGCTCTGGGATACTTCAACCATGTTTCCATCGGCAGCGCTCTTTACCCCGATGAAGCCGACGAAATCTACCAACTGGTGGATTTGGCTGACATCCGCATGTATGAAGAGAAAAAGGAAAGCCGCTGCAGCCTTTGAAAGCAAGTTGAAATAACCGCATTATCAGAGTATAATATTGCCTGTATAATTTAACTAATGCGGATGTGGCGGAATGGCAGACGCGGTAGATTTAGGATCTATTGCCGAGAGGCGTGGAGGTTCGAGTCCTCTCATCCGCACCATAATTTGTCTAAAAACCTGCAATCACGCGGGTTTTAAGCATTTTTGACCGGTGCATTTCCCCATCAAAAATGCTTTTTTGCATATTTTTTTGTTTAGGAAAGAAAAAAGAGGGCGGTCTACCCGCCCATGGCCTCCATTAGCCGCTGAACACCGTAGAAAAAAGCAGTGACGAGCTTAAGGCGCGATTAGACATGGGACCGGTTCTGAAATGAACTGCCGTTACTATTGCGCCATTGAAGAATAATGTACGACAAGAACTTCTTGAAAGAGCACCTCTGCCTGACGAGGTTAAACCTCTAATTCCAGATTGGTTGAATCCGCGGGTTTGATCCGTTCCCCCGCCTTGACCCCGGCAGTCTTCGGGCGGCCTTTGAAAAAGAAGGCCAAAACCAGGGCGATGATAGTGATGCCGGAGGCTACCAAAAAGCAATCCCCCATAGCCAGGACCAGAGATTCTTTGATTGCGTGCTGCAGCACCATGTTGCTCGACATCGCCATCACCGAATCCGTGGTCATACCTAGACCGGTAGCCATGGACATAATCTCCTTCTGGATATGCAGGAATTCATTACTGTTGACATTGATACTGGGTGCCAGATAACCCATATATTCCGTCTGACGGCTGGTCAGGATACTGGTAAACATGGCGATCCCGAAAGCGGAGGCAATCTGGCGAACGACGTTGCTAAGCGCCGAAGCCCGCCCCACCAAGTGTGTTGGCACCGTATTCATGCCGGCGGTGTTGGAAGGCATGAAGCAGAAGCCCATCCCCAATCCCCTGACTATCAGCCAGAACATGATAACGTAGAGCGATGTCCATGCGTTTATGTAATGCAGCATATAGGTGGTGATGATCAGGATCACCAACCCACCCGTCACCAGGGCCCGGGCCCCGTAACGATCGAACGCTTTGCCGCTGAAAGGCATGACCACCCCGGAAGCCAGCGCGGTCGGAAACAGGATCAAGCCGGTCAGGAACGCCGATTTTCCCAGGATGCTCTGCAGCAACAGGGGAATGAGGAATATCACCGAATACATGCCGATAGAGATGATGGAGCTCACGATGAGCGATATGGAATATACGTAGTTCTTACACAACCGCAGGTCCAACAGTGGCGACTGATGGTTGAGCTCATTGTGGACAAAGATGGTCAGGGAGAACAGGCTGACAAAAAGCAGGGTCGCTATGTAAGGGGACGTCCAGCCGCGGCTGTTGCCCTGGCTCAGGGCCAGCAGCAAACAGAAGAACCCGACACTAGAGGTGATGACTCCCACGAAATCGAAACTCCGGCCTTGAACCAGTTTGGTTTCGGGCAAACGGGCTTTAGCCATAAAAAGGTTCAAAATGCCTATCGGAATGTTGACGTAGAAAATAAACCGCCAGGATGCATAGTCGACCAGGTATCCGCCCAGGGTTGGCCCGATGGCCGGCGCCAACATCATTGATATCCCCCATATCCCCAGCACTGAGCCCATCCTTTCCCGGGGGTAATTCTGATAGAGGATGGCCATACCCAACGGCTGCATAGTGCCTCCTCCCACCGCCTGTAGTACCCGGAAGACGATCATGCTGTCGATGCTCCAGGCGATTCCGCACAGGAGGGAACCGATCACGAACACCACCATGGCGACGGAATAGACTCGCTTGTATCCGAAACGGTCGCCCAGGAAACCGGAGATGGGCATGACGATGCCCAGGGTCAGCATATAGGAAGTGACGATCCACTGCGCCTGAGAGGTGGAGGAATTGAATACGCTGATCATTTTGGGCAGGCTGACATTGACTATGGTCCCGTCCATGACCGCCATGAAAGTCCCCAGGACGATCACCCAAAGAATGGCAAAGTTTAGCTTTTCCTCTCCTCCCTTGGCAGTGGCTGCTTTAGGCATGGGATTAATTCTCCTCCACTATTTGGTATATATCTTTACCTGGGCCGAGGTGCCGGCTCTAAAAACCAACCCCTGGGTGTCTACGCTTATCTTGACCGGGACCCGTTGGTTGACCTTGGTAAAGCTGCCGGCGGTACTTTCACTGGAGAACAGCGCGAAGGTACTCTGGCTTACCTCCCCGACCGATTCCACCGTTCCGCTGAACACCTTGCCGGGATAGGTGTCGATACTTATATCCACCTGTTGGCTAGGCTGCAGCCGGTTCACCTTATTCTCCTCAATATTGGCATTTATCCAGGTATTATCACCCTGGGTCAGGGAAAGGACGGTCTGGCCGGAAGAAACGGTTTCCCCCGCCTGGACTGCGATGCGTACCACTTTACCGGCAAAAGGAGCTTTCAAGCTCGCACTGTTGTAGTTGTAGTCGGCCGCATCATAACCGGCCTGAGCCTGCTTGATCCCAGCCAACAATACCGGTTCAGATGTTGCTCCGGCGGCAGCCTGCTGCTGCTGGCTATCCTTCAGGCTGGTCTGGCAGGAATCCCAGTTCAATCGGGCGCTTTCCAGAGCCGCCTCCGCCTTCTGGCAATTCGATTTGGCCGTATTGAGGGCTTCCTCGGAGATGGCGCCGCTGTCAAACAATTCCTGGTTCTTGGCCAGCAGGCGCCGGGCGTCCTCCAGGGCGGTTTGGGCGGTGGTAACGGATACAGACGCAATGGCCACCTGGTCGCGGGCTTTTTGCACCGCCATCGCCTTGGACTCCAGATCATAAGGCAGCTTTCCGTAGTTGGCCAGAGCTATGTCCAGGGCCGCCTGGGCCTGCTCGCGGGTGATGCGCAGTTGTTCTTTATCAAGGCTGGCCAGTTCCTGACCAGCCTGTACCTGCTCCCCGTCCCTGACCAGTATCCGGTCCAATCGCCCTGCTGCCCTGAAGCTGATATCACTTATATCGGCGGCGACCTTGGCATTCTCGGTACTTATGGTGGTTTGCAGCAAATGCCACCAATATACACCCGCGCCGATCCCGGCCAATAGTATGACAACCATGACCACCATAAATTTGGTCCTGGACGGCTTGCTTTGGGCCTCAGCAGCTAATTCCGTTTCCATCTCCATATCAAACCCTCCCTGTACTAAGACTCCTGACGTTTGGCTGCGTTTCTGTCGGGTGATGGTCAAACCCAGGTTATCAATCCTGTCCCCAATAATGCCCTGATCAAAAGCAGATCTTGCTCCCGGTTTACTTCCATGGCGGGTTGCTCAATCTGCAAAACCATAATTCCTTTCATCACCGCTTCCAAAGCCCGGATGAATTCCTTATCTCCTGTGTCGATGGCCAGTCCTGCTGCCCGAGCCACCTTCAGGATTCTTTCCAGCAGACCCACATGTAAACGTTTCTGCTCCCTGATACGCTCCAGAAATTCAGGTGCCAAGGTGCTGCCCGCACGGAGCATCAATGCCACTACCAGGTTGCTGTATTCGGTATAGAAATCGTATTCCAGCTCGAACAGGGTCTTCATCATCTGGGTCGGTTGGCTGCCGTCCGGGCATTTGCTTTCCAGCTCGGTGCACAGCTCCTGAATCCCCCGGCATATTACATACACCAAGATCTCTTCCTTGCCACTGAAAAGTTTATACAGGGTCCCCTTGCCGAATTCAGCCTCCCGGGCGATTTCATCCATACTTACCCGATCGAAGTGGCTGCGTCGGAAAAGATCCAGGGCAATATCGCCTATAAAATCCTTTTTGAAGTTCCTCTCTATCTCCTTGCGGGATGCTTTCAATTTTTTCAGACCTCCTTATTCCAAAACGAGAACTGTTGAGTTCTGTTAAGAATATATCTTACCGGATTTTAAATTGCAATAACAAATTGGAAAGCGGAGAGACCAATCAATCTCCTTGCCTGATGAATGGAAAACCGGGGACTTACCTGGAAATTGAGACAAGGCCGAAGACGTGCAATTCAGCAATGACATTGAGGCACTATCGGGATTTATTACAAGATTTTTACAGTAGTAAATTGAAATCCTGCAGACAAAATAGCAGACAAATGCTACAATGCGTCTAGTGCTTTTGTCACTATCTAAATAGGCCCAATATTTCATTCACCGTCTTTCCCCGGCTAAAGTTTTTGGCGGATAATATGAACTTTAGACATTGCAGAATGTTACAATTCATCAATTCTCATTTCAGACAATAAACCACTAAGGAGGAAAAGATGTCTAAACAAACAGGCGTAAGACTCAGTATCAAAGCCAAAATGCTGCTCGGATTTATACTTATCGCTTTATTGTCTTCTCTCGCTGTAGGAGGTATTACCTTTAAGATTATATCCGATTATGAGCTTAATCAGGTAAAAGAAAAGCTTAAAATGTTAGCCCAA
>DHCD01000099.1:24180-29906 GCA_002398105.1 Syntrophomonas sp. UBA4911 | reverse complement strand
ATAGGCGATACTTTTCCAGGTGAGGACACCGGGGAAAAAGTTGACCGTGAATTGTTGGAGGCCTTCAAGGGAAAAGTGACCGTGAACCCGACACCCCGCAAAGATGAATACGGGGTTTTTCTGTCGGCTTATGCGCCGTTAAAAGATAGCCAGGGCCAGGTTGTTGCAGTTGTAGGAGGAGATCTGTCGGCTGAAGAACTGGAAAAGATGCAGCAAAAACTATTATGGTTTATAGCTGCAGGGGTTCTGGCCAGCGTCGCCCTTTCCGTCGCCGCGGCTTTATACCTTGCCAACCGCATCAGCAGACCGGTGGGGCTTATGGTCAACGGTCTTGAAGATGTGGTTCGGAACAGCGGCGACCTGACCCAGACCATTAATATTAAAACCGGTGATGAGATTGAGCTGTTGGCTGAAAAGACCAATGAACTGCTGGCCAATATCAGGCAAATAATTCATAAAATCCGGGCAACCGCCGAAAGCGTCAACAGCAATACTTTAGAAATAACCGGCGCCATAGAACAGACTTCCGGAGCTTTGGAAACTGTAACCCAGGCTATCGGCGCAATAACTGCCGGTGCCGGTCAACAGTCGGACGTTGTAAATGACAGTTCCAATAAAATAGAGGTTTTATCAGAGCAAATCAACGTATTATCTGAGAATTCCAGCGCAATAAGTAAATCAACTGAGGAAGCCACCAGTTATACGGATGAAAGCACCCAAGCCATGGCTGATTTGCAGCAGAAGTTTAAAGTGAGCGAGGAAATAGTCTCTTCCGTAGCAGAAACGGCAAGCAAGCTGGAAAATAAATCAGAAGAGATTGTTAAAATAATCGAAGTGATAACCAACATATCGGAACAAACCAACTTGCTGGCGCTTAATGCGGCGATTGAGGCTGCCCGGGCGGGAGAACATGGCAGAGGGTTCGCGGTTGTAGCGGATGAAATAAGGAAACTGGCTGAAAACACTACGTCTTCAGTAAAAGAGATCGCGGCCCACATTACGGAAATAAGAAGCCAGTCGGTTGAAACGGCGGAAGCAATGACTAAAATGGTCGCAACCATATCAAGCCAGTCGGCATCTCTAAATAATGCCAGCCGCCTATTAACGGGCATTGCCCATACCGTAGCGCAGATATCAGAAAACACAATCCATATTGATACGGCCATCAGGAGTGCATATTCCGAAAAGGAAGAGGTTTTGAGGCTTATACATAATATCAGGCAGGACTCGGAAAAGATGGTGCTGGCGACCCAAGAGGTAAATGCAGCCGGTGAAGAGCAGTATGCGGTTATAGAAAGCATCTCCGACAACATCCGGCAGCTCAGGACCATGGCCGATGAATTGGAAGGCGCCGTCAAGAAATTTAAGGTTTAGTAAACAGGCCGTCGTAAAGCGACTCAGTTGAAATAACCCCGTTGGCAGCAGTTTAAAGCTGCCAGCGGGGTTTTCAGTCCGGGCGACCCCGACGCATTGCCAGGATGATTCGCATGCATCCCGTTTATTTTACGAATTGCATGGCGGCTAAGATTTCCTGATTCGTAACCAGCCGGGCAGGCTCGAAATTGCCATTATTCAGAGCGAATACACCGTTGTCCACAAGTATCTGCACGATACGGGCTTTTTGGCACGCCTTTAAATCATTGATGCTGGTGTGGTTTTTCGCCGCCTCGAAATCGCCCATGACGAATATAGCTTTAGCCAGTTCGTCACGGGTCAGGTTGGCGGTCGGATTGAAGTATTCCTTCCCGTCGGCTCCCTTTTCCCATTCCACATATCCGGAATAAACCGCGGTTTCAATATAATCAAAATCGGAATCGGTCCAGTGAACGTCTTCAAACATACCGTAACTATGGCCTCTAGGCTTCGTCTGATAGTATTTGGACGAAGACGGCACATACGCCGGGAGGTGAAGCGAACGCACCACGATATTGGCGAAATCAGTCTTGGTAGCGGGTTCCTGGTTTTCATAGCCGGACAAATCATCCATCAGTTCGGGATACAGAAAACGGGCCACCTCGCAAATGCCTTTGTAATAACGGAAGGTGGGCGAGGATATCAGTTTTTCGTTGATAAGATACACCCGGTCGTTGCGCACGGCTTTGATCGTATCATAGCCTGCCCGCTCGCCGATGGAAATCAGGTTGCCGCCGGAGTTCATAGCGCCGCGCTGGGAAATGTAGACGTCTATATCGTCCGCGTGCTGCAGAACTTTTTCCACCCCAAATTCGGCGATGGAGCTTCCTTCCGTCATCGGCTCGGCGCCGGCGGCAAGATTCAGCCCCCCCGCCAGGGTAATCGCCCGCGCCGCCATGGAGTCCGCGCTTACCGTGCGGATATTGGTTTCAGTGGATTCAAAGAACACGGTCTGCTTATCCGCCACGGTTGAAGTCAATTCAGCGATGGCTTCAATATCGGCATAAAAATCGGACAGCATCTGTTCAGCCTTTTCCTCCGTACCGGTGAGCCGGGCTAGTTTCATGATATAGCCGGAAAAATCGTCATAATTTTCCGGATAAAGGGAGACTACGAGAACGCCGGCTTTTTCCAATTCTTTAATGTAATTCGGTGCTTTTCTGCGTATAAAGGGGCGAATAAGCACCAGATCCGGTTCGGCAGCGATCACGTATTCCGGATCTCCGGTATAATCAAAAGTGGCCAGCGGCACAGCCTCCGGCGGATAGACGCAGGTCGTATGCCCCCCGATCACAAGATCGCCTGCACCCAACGCATAAAGGTTCTCGGTGTGGGCGGAATACAGAGATATTATCCGTTGGGCCGGAGCATCCAGGTTGATCTGTACACCATCGTCGTCAATAAAGCTGATGGGATATGCTTTCTCCGCTTCCCGTGCGGTGGTGTCGCCAGGGCCGGCCGTCCGGGCACAGCCGGCCAGCATGATGATCACCAGCCCGATGCAAAGAAAACGCAATTTTTTTCTCATGCCATTCATCTCTCCGACTATTGGGCGATAGCGGCACCGGCATGTTCGACAAACATCTTCTGGATGCCCGCATACTCGCCCAGTCCTTTGATGACACAATCCACCTCAAAGCCTTCTTCCTTGAAGGCGGTCTTCCAGGAGTCCTCTTCGTCGCCTGCCATATCGTTGTTGGCGTGGTCGCCGGCAACAATCATCAGCGGCAACAGCACGACCTTGCTGGCAGCACTCGCTTTTACCTGCTCCATCACATCTTCCAGGGAAGGCTCAGCCTCCACCGTGCCGATAAAATAATTGGCATGACCGCCGTCGGTCAGATTCTGCTGCAGCTTGGCATAGGTGGAGTTGGCGGCGTGTTCGGTGCCATGTCCCATAAACACTATAGCCGTACCCTCCTGGTTGTACTTGGCCGTTTCCTCGGTGATGATGGATACGACCTCGGCATAGTCTTCATCGGAATTCAGCAGGGGAAGCCCGTATTTGATACTGTCAAACTTGTCCTCATAAGGAGCGATAGCTTCCATCATCTCGTCATGCTCGTAGCCGTTCATAACATGGGTGGGCTGAACCACAACCTCTTTCACGCCGTCTGCGATCAAGCGCTCCATAGCCTCCTGTACGTTGTCAATTTCAAGACCATCGCGCTCCCTGAGCTTATCAATGATGATCTGGCTGGTAAAGGCACGACGCACGTCATAATCCGGATAGGCGGCGGTGATGGCCTCTTCAACAGCGCCAATGGTAGCATCGCGGCTCTCATTGTAGCTGGTGCCGAAGCTGACTACCAGCAAATCCTTCTTGGCAGCATCAGGAGCTGCGTCCGGACTTGCGCAAGCCGCGATAGACAGACAAAATGCCAACAGCAGCAACAGAGCAATCCCAGTTTTCGTTCTTCTCATTATTCTCTCCCTTTCCGGGCTGAGCCCAGTTTTTATATGTTGTCGCTGATGATGAATCCTTTCCCGGGCAGGATTTCCGCATCAACAAAAAACACCTCGCGAAAAAAATCTTTGGTGAACACATCGGCCGGATCGCCATCCGCAGCGATGCAGCCGTTTTGCAGCGCGATTACGCGATCGGAATAGCGATAGGCGACGGACAGATCGTGATGGATGCCGATCACCGCCATGCCGGTTTCCCCCATCGTTTGCCGCAGGAGTTTCATCATGGCGATGCGCGCTGCGATATCCAACTCACTCATGGCTTCATCCAGCAATAATAGCCGGGGGCGCTGCATTAACGCCCGGGCCAGTATGACCCGCTGGAGTTCTCCTCCCGAAAGCGTGGTGATGGTTTTATCGGCAAACTGCCAAACGTCCGTCTTTTTCATGATATCTTTCGCATCCAGGAGATGGGCTTGCGACACCGGCTCAAAACGGGCTCTGTGCGGATGCATCCCCATAAGCACGGTTTCGAGAACGGTGTAGGGAAAGTTCATGCTCTGCCTTTGGGTCACCAGGGCGATTGCAGCCGCACGCTTAAGGATGGGAATCCTGCGGATCTCCCTGCCGCAAAAGCAAACCCGCCCCTGGGCCGGCGCATAATAGCCGCTGATGATATTGAACAGCGTAGTCTTGCCGCTTCCATTGGTTCCAATAAGGCTGGTGTAGCTCCCCGGCTCAACCTGGAAGGAAATATGCTGCAGAACCGGAGTAACTCCATAGGAAAAAGAAATATCCTGAATGTTAAGGAAGGAATTACTCATATTTTTCGCCCCCTCCCCGTTTCAAAAAGATATAGATGAAGAAGGGGCCTCCGAGAAGCGTGGTAAGCACGCCTACGGGTATCTCTCCATTGGATAGGAGCCGGGTCACATTGTCCGCCGCACACAGCAGCACTCCTCCCAGCAGGGCGGAAACAGGCAGCAGCATACGGTTGTCGCTGGTAAGCGCGAAACGCAGGATATGAGGTACGATAAGCCCTATAAAGCCGATGATGCCGCATACGGATACGCATACCGCCGTGATGCACGAGGCCAGTATCAAATAAAACAGCCGGTTGCGTTTGACGTTCACTCCCAGGGCCTCGGCATTGCGGTTGCCCAGAGTCATTACATTCAAATCATCGGCGAATATAAAGGCCAGAATAAGGGCTGCAACCACCACAGGGGCAATCAGGACGACGTCGCTCCATTCCTTGGAACCGAGGCTGCCCATCAGCCAGTAGACAATGGCGCTGACGTTCTCCCCGGCCAGCATTTTGATAAAGCTGATACCGGCCGAGAGGATGGAGCTGAGGATGATGCCCGCTATGATCAGATTGGAGCTTATCAGACCGCCCCCATGTAATGATATGGCAATGACGGCAGTAAGGGTCAGCAAGGCGAAAATCAACGCCAATACGGGAATGGGGATGAAAATTCCGGCGGCCACATTAAGAAATATGGCAATAGAAGCTCCGAAGGCCGCACCGGTTGAAATACCCAGGGTATACGGATCCGCCAGCGGGTTCTGCAGGATGGACTGGAATATTACGCCTGCAGTGGCAAGTCCCATACCTACAAACACACCGCATATGATTCGCGGCAGGCGAATTTCCCATACGACCGCAATGACATTATCTTTAAAAGCGGCCAGCACCGCGCTGTTTCCGGTCAGCTTTCCCCCTATAATCTTGAGCACATCAAAAAAGGATATGGGCACTGCGCCCAGACCCACTGTTCCGGTCAGAAGCAGAAACAGCAGGGCGGCAAGAATCACGCCGGCAAACACGCAGCGGGCGCGGGTGCGCCTGTAGTTGTCTATGGTTATATCGCGCTCCATTTTCTGCCTCTCCCACCATAAAAAAA
>DHCD01000099.1:21185-23885 GCA_002398105.1 Syntrophomonas sp. UBA4911 | reverse complement strand
GACAAAGGCAAGTATTCTGACTTATTGCCTGGCATAATCTCATGCCGGCGTGAACGCCTTCCCAAGAATAATCTCAGTGGCATCTGCTCACGTTGCAGGCAAAATACAGCAACGGCCTTGTGTGGGATTCCCACCCAACTTCCATGCCTGTGTCCCATATTGAATTCAGTGGAAGATAGTTTAACACCACCATCCTGTTTTTGTCAATAAAAACTTGACTTTTTAGGACTGGGAAGGCATCATGAACATGGATAATTGAACTGGGGAAGCAGGGTGCAATTCCCTCACAAGTGCGTTACCGTTACAGTCGGGTTACCAGAATTCATATTTCTTTGCGGCCACCGAAGAATATGCTTTGTTCCCTGCCCGGATTTAGCCGGGCGGGGAACAGTAAAAACCGCGGTGAATGCAGCCGTGGTTTTTTGTTTTTTGGGAGATGAGCAGATGGGAAACAGGCGTTTCATTAACCAGAAGCTGCTGCGCTGCGGCTACACGACCGGATCCTGCGCTGCTGCTGCCGCCAAAGCGGCGGCGATTATACTGCTGACCGGCGAGACGGTTCATTCCGTATCTATCCGAACCCCGAACGGAACGCAGCTCACAATGGACATACAGCACCCGGAACTCTATTCCGGCCAGGTCCTCTGCGCGGTCAGGAAGGACAGCGGCGACGACCCGGACATCACTGACGGCGTACTGGTTTTTGCCACGGTCAGCCGCTGTGCAAGCGGTATCGAGATTGACGGCGGCGAGGGTATCGGCCGGGTTACCCGGGCGGGGCTTGATCAGCCGGTGGGAGCAGCCGCTATAAACTCGGGGCCTCGCCGTATGATCAGGCAGGCAGTACAAGAGGCGATTACCTCTGCAGGATATACCGGCGGACTTAAGGTCGTCATATCCATTCCGGAAGGAGCTAAACTAGCCCTGCGTACCTTCAACCCCCATATGGGTATAGAGGGCGGGATTTCGGTGCTGGGCACAACCGGTATCGTGGAGCCCATGAGCAATGCCGCGCTGGCGGATACTATCCGCGCAGAGGTCAGTATGCTCCGGGCGGAGGGCAGCCGGAATCTGCTTATTACTCTGGGCAATTACGGTGAAAATTACGCGCGCGATACCCTTCATTTGTCCCTTGTTTCCCAGGTAAAATGCAGCAATTTCATTGGGGATGCCATTGCGGCCGCAATCGAACACGATTTTGGGCGGATACTGCTCGTAGGGCATATAGGCAAGCTGGTCAAATTGGGTATCGGCATAATGAACACCCATTCGAGCAATGGAGACGGGCGCATGGAAACGCTGGCCGTCTGTGCACTGGAAGCGGGCGCTGAACCTCCCCTGCTGCGTGAAATCATAAGATGTGTTTCTACCGACGCGGTCCTGGCTCTGCTATATGAAAACAGGCTGCTTCAGGGCGCAATGGAAGTATTGAAACAGCGTGTCGCCTATCACATTTCCCGGCATGTCTTACCGGAAACAGAGATCGGATTCGTATGCTTCACCAATGCCGGGGAATACGCAGGCACGCTTTTTAAAAGTGCTAACGCGGATAAGTTGATGAAATTATGGAGGACAGACTGATGGTACATTTTGTAGGAGCCGGCAGCGGAGCCCCTGATCTGATTACGCTGCGGGGGAAAAGCCTGCTTGAAGAAGCGGACGTGATCATCTATGCCGGGTCGCTGGTTAACCCGGCGCTGCTCGACTGGGCTCAACCCGGCTGCAATATATACAACAGCGCCGCCATGACCCTGGACGAGGTCGTCGCCGTGATGGAACTGGCCGAGCAGGACGGGAAAATAACCGTACGTCTGCACCCGGGCGACCCCTGCGTGTACGGCGCCATCCGGGAGCAGATGGACCGGCTCGGAGCCCTAGGTATTCCTTACGATGTCTGCCCCGGCGTTTCCAGTTTCTGCGGTGCGGCGGCGGCACTCAAGGCAGAATATACGCTGCCCGAAGTATCGCAGTCGGTCATCATTACACGAATGGCGGGAAAAACGCCTGTGCCGGAGCGGGAGAGTATCGCCTCCCTGGCTGCGCACGGAGCAACCATGGTCATATTTCTAAGCACAGGTCTGCTTGAGGAATTAGCGGCTGAACTCATACGAGGCGGCTGCAGGCCGGATACAACTGCAGCCATCGTATATAAAGCCACCTGGCCGGACGAAAAGATTCTGCGCTGCACTGTGGGTACGCTGGCGGAAACCGCGGCTGCCAACCGTATAAAGAAAACGGCGCTGATCGTGGTCGGCGGATGTCTCGGTGAAGATTATGCGCTTTCCCGTCTGTATGCGGACGACTTTTCCACCGAATTTCGGGAGGCCAGGAAATGAAGATCGCCGCCATCGCCTTTACGGACCGGGGCATGGAACTTGGCCAGCGTCTGCGCAGCGGTTTCGATCTGACGCTGACCCGCTGTTCTGAAGGCGGGCTTTCCGCTTGGACCAAGGATAATTTCCCGGCTGCCGATGCCCTGCTGTTTATCGGCGCCGCCGGAATCGCCCTGCGGGCGGTGGCGCCGTATATCAAGTCCAAAACCGCCGATCCGGCCGTGGTGGTAATGGATGAACTGGGCAGCTACGCGATTCCTTTGCTTTCAGGACATATGGGCGGAGCGAACCAGTTGGCAGTCAGATTAGCGCGCTATGCCGGCGCGCTTCCCGTCATCACCACCGCAACCGACATTAACCGCGTATT
>DHCD01000099.1:0-20865 GCA_002398105.1 Syntrophomonas sp. UBA4911 | reverse complement strand
CGGGGAATATGACGTGCTCATCACCTGCCGTACCCGGGGAAAGACAACCGCTTTGCGCCTGATAGCTCCCGTGGTTACTCTGGGTATCGGCTGTAAAAACGATATGGCCGCGGACGCGATCGAAACCGCTTTTACCATGATGATGCGGAAAGCCGGATGCAGCGAAGCCGCTATATGCGGTGCGGCGAGTATAGATATAAAAGCCGGCGAGCCGGGCATACTCGAATTTTGCCGACGGCACCGGCTGCCCCTGCGCACTTTCTCGGCAGCGGAGCTGGCCGCAGTACCCGGCGTATTTTCCGGGTCGGATTTCGTGAATAAGGTGACCGGCGTGGACAACGTATGCGAACGCAGCGCCGTATTGGCCAGCGGCGGTCGTCTCCTGGCCGGTAAGGAAGCTGCCAACGGCGTGACTATGGCACTGGCCATCAAAGAACCAAGGATTTATTTTAGGGAGGAAGCATGAATAAATTATATGTAGTGGGAATCGGCCCCGGAGGCCGAAAAGGTATGACCCTGGAAGCGGACGCGGTTTTGGCGCAGGCCGACATTATAGCAGGGTATACTAAATACGTCGAGCTGGTGCGCCCCTATTACCCTGACAAAGAGTTTTTCTCCACCGGCATGACCCAGGAAGTGGATCGCTGCAGAGCTGCACTGGCCTTTGCCGCTTCCGGACAAACCGTTGCCGTCGTGTGCAGCGGAGACAGCGGCGTGTACGGTATGGCCGGATTGCTCTGCGAATTGGCCGGTAATTATGCTTCAACCGACATAGAGATCATTCCGGGGGTAACGGCGGCCCTAAGCGGAGCGGCGATTCTCGGCGCGCCGCTGGCCCATGATTTTGCCGTGATCAGCCTTTCAGATCTATTGACCCCCTGGGAAAAGATCGCCCAGCGTCTTCAGGCGGCAGCCCAGGGGGATTTCTGCCTTTGCCTGTATAATCCGGGAAGTCGCAAGCGCCATAATTATATGCAAAAGGCCTGTGATATCCTGCTGCAACTATTGTCCTCCGATACGGTTTGCGGCATCGCCAAAAACATCGGCCGCAGTCGCCAGTCGGCCCGGGTTATGACTTTATCACAGCTGCGGGATACGCCGGTGGACATGTTTACCACGGTGTTTGTAGGCAATTCCGAGACCAGGAATATAGGCGGCAAAATGGTCACACCCCGGGGGTATGGGAATGTATGATGTGATTCTTTTTGGCGGTACCACGGAGGGACGGGAACTGGCCGGGTTTCTGGCGGAAGAGAATATCCCCGCCCTGGTTTCAGTTGCCACCGGATACGGTGAACAGATCCTGGCCTGCAAACCGCCGGTAGATATCTCCAGCGGGCGAATGGACCAGAATGATATGTATGCCTTATTCTGTTCCCAGCGTCCAAGGCTGGTGCTTGATGCTACCCATCCGTATGCAACCGAGGTCAGCGCCAACATTTCGGTCTCCTGCGCCAAAGCAGGTATCCGCCTGGTACGCGTATCGCGCGAAGCATCATCTACGGACGGCTGCCGCTGTTTTTCGAACCTGGGTGCATTGGTGGAATGGCTCAATACAACGGAAGGGGTCATCTTTTCCGCCCTGGGCGCCCAAGAAGCCGCGGCCCTGACCGCTGTCGCCGGCTTCCGGGAGCGGATAATCCTGCGTATGCTGCCATCTGCCCATAGCTTGGCAGCCTGTATGGAACTGGGCTACCCGGTGAAGCATCTGCTGTGTATGCAGGGTCCCTTCTCCGAGGCCTTTAACCGGGCGCTGTTCCTCGAAACCGGCGCCTCCATCCTCGCCACCAAGGAGGCGGGAAAATACAGCGGCTTTGGGGAAAAGATAAACGCCGCGAAAAGCTGCGGCATGGAGATCGCCGTGCTCTCACGTCCGCCGGAGATTACAGGCATAACCCCGGAGGAAGCCAAAGCCCTTATTAGGGAGGTATGCTCATGAAACAGGTCAGCATCGTTGGTACCGGCATGAGTGCCGCCACCACCACCGCCGAAGGGCTTGCGGTCATCAGTCAGGCGGAAGTGCTCATAGGCGCAAAGCGTATGGTGGAAACTTTTGCCGACCTGAAGAAACCAAGCTATGCCGTTTATCAGCTTGAGGAAGTTGCGGCCGCCATTGCCGACAGCGATGCGCAGCGCCTTGCGGTGCTGGTTTCGGGCGATACCGGTTTTTACAGCAGCGCCTCCAAACTGTATGCCGGTTTAAGGGAACATGAAATAAAGCTCATCCCCGGAGTTTCCTCGGTTTCCTACCTTTTCGCCCGGTGCGGCCTCTCCTGGCAGGACGCTGCACTGGTCAGCTGCCACGGCACCGACACGGGTATCGTCAGTGCGGTTCGGCGCCACCGGCTTACCTTTGCCCTGACCGGCGGAAATATTCCCGCACTGGCCCAGATGCTGGCCGAGGCAGGCTTTGAGGAACTGCCGGTACGTATTGGCGAAAACCTTGGCCGGCCCGGTGAGAGCATTACCCCAACCACCGTGGCCGCGCTGCTGGAAAATGAGTATGCTTCTCTGGCCGTGCTGCTGATTGAGAACGAGAACTTTGCTCCCGGTATCCGCACCGGTATACCGGACGGTGAATTCATACGTACAGAAATCCCCATGACTAAATCCGAGGCACGGGCTCTGGTTATGAGCAGACTTACGCTCCGTGAGACCGACGTTTGCTACGATATCGGCTGCGGCACGGGCTCGGTCACGGTGGAAATGGCGCTTTCCGCCCATCAAGGCTGTATCTGCGCCATTGATAAAAGCCAGGCCGCACTTGCATTGACTGCGATCAACTGCAGGAAATTCCACATCGGCAATGTTAGGCCGGTTTTGGGCACTGCGCCCGAAGCCTTTGCGGCTCTGCCCCCACCGGACGCGGCCTTCATCGGCGGCAGCGCCGGCAACCTGGACCGCATTATACGGGCATTGCTGTCCAGGAACCCGCAGGTGCGCATCGTCATCACGGCAATCGCTCTGGAAAGCGCTTTGACAGCGATAAAGGCCCTGGAGACTGCGGGGATCGAAACCGAGGCCGTACAGCTTTCCGCAGCCCGGAGTAAAAGAGCCGGAAGTCTGCACCTGCTGACCGGGCAAAACCCGGTCTTCATCATCAGCGGAGGCGGAATATGAACAGGCTGCTGATAGCGGGAACCAACAGCGGGTGCGGAAAGACGACGGTAACAGTGGCCTTGCTGGCGGCACTCAAAGCGCGGGGGCTGGATGTTGCCTCCTTCAAGTGCGGCCCGGATTATATAGACCCCATGTTCCACCGGGAGGTACTGGGAGTGGATACCCACAACCTGGACCCGTTTTTTTGCCCTCCGGACATGCTCAAACGCATTCTGGTTTCCCATGCCGGGCAGCATTTTTCGGTTGTAGAAGGGGTCATGGGCTATTATGACGGTATTGGCGCCACCGGCGAGGCGAGCACCTACTCGGCGGCACGCCTTACGGATACGCCGGTGGTGCTGGTGATCAATGCCCGGGGTATGGGCTCCTCCTCAGGTGCTGTACTGGAGGGCTTTTTGCACTTTCAGGCGGACAGCCGCATCAGAGGCGTTATCTTCAATGGCATTGCACCGGCCAGGTACCCCGGGCTGGCGGAAATCGCCGGGAAGATAGGGGTAAGGCCCTGCGGTTTCCTGCCGCTGGAGCCGCAGTTTTCTATAGAAAGCCGTCATCTGGGGCTGGTGACTCCCAGCGAGATAGAAGCTATGCGGGCCAAGACAGCGGCCTTGGGGGCATTGGCCGAAGCGCACATGGATATCGACGGGCTGATCGCGCTCGGAAAAACCGCCGCCAGGATATCGGCCGATCCGCTTCCCGCCGGGAAAGGCGCCTGCCTGGCGCGCATTGCCGTATCCCGCGACCAGGCGTTCTGTTTTCTGTACCGGGAAAACATAGAGCTGCTGGAAAACCTGGGATGCGAGATCGTATATTTCAGCCCTCTCCAAGATGCAGATTTGCCTCCTCATATCTGCGGGCTGTATCTTTGCGGCGGCTATCCGGAGCTGTATGCTCAAGAACTGTCGGCCAATGCTTCCATGCTGGGCGCAATCAGGGAGCGTCTCCATGGGGGCCTGCCTGCCATTGCCGAATGCGGCGGTTTCATGTATCTGCATGAGAAGCTGGGCGCATACCCCATGGCCGGAGTAATACCCGGCCGGGCATTCGCGACCGAGCGACTGCAGCGCTTCGGCTATATAACCCTTACCGCATCATGCGATAATTTGCTTTGCCAAGCAGGTGAAAGCATCCGCGCCCACGAATTTCATTATTGGGACAGCAGCAACTGCGGCCGCGGATTTACAGCCGTAAAAGCGGGAAAAGATGTTTCTTATCCCTGCGTTCATGCCACGCCCAGTCTATATGCGGGCTTCCCGCATCTGTACTTCTACGCCAACCCGGCGTTGGCGGAATCTTTTGTGAAAAAGGCGGTGACTTATGCCCGGCATCATTGAAAACCTGATTGCCGTCATCGGCCCTATTGCTATGAGCCATGGCAACTATACGGAAACGAAATCCTATATTACCGTGCTGTATCAGCTCAATACCCTATTTTCTTTCCGGACCGACCGCATGATCGAATTGCCGGCGGGACAATCCGCCGCCGGAAAGGAGGCTCTCCTATGCGTATGATAAAAGCAATCTGCATTGCTTTTTCCACCTATTCCATCCTCCCCGTGCCTCGCTTTGATTGGACGGAAGATACCATGCGCTTCTCCCTGTGCGCTTTTCCCCTGGTGGGTATGCTGCCTGGCCTTGGGCTTTGGCTCTGGTATCATTTCTGCACCGCAGTAAACTGCGGAATTATGCTCTTTGCGGCATTGGCGGCTGTCCTGCCCCTGCTTCTGACCGGCGGCATCCATATGGACGGCTATTGCGATACGGTGGACGCCCTTTCTTCTCACCGCGACCGGGAACGCAGGCTGGAAATACTCAAGGATTCTCATCTGGGCGCGTTCGCCGTGATTTACTGTGCGGTGTATTTGCTCGCCTGCTATGGGCTGTACACGGAGTTGGCAAACGAGACGGCTTTAATCATTGTGGGTATCGGATTTGTCCTGTCCCGCAGCCTTGCCGCCCTAAGCGCCATTATAACCCCCAACGCCCGCGGCACGGGTATGCTGATGGCGTTTACCCAGCATGCCGAAAAACATTTATCATTGGCCCTGCTCTTCACCGCTCTGGCCGTCTGCACGGCCGTTATGCTCCGGCTGTATCCCCTTGCCGGAGGGTGCTGTATTGGGTTATGTTTTACCTGGTTCTTTCTTTACCGTCATATGGCCTGGAAACAATTCGGCGGAATTACCGGCGATACGACGGGCTTTTTCCTGCAGATCACAGAGCTTTTGATTCTGATAGGAACGGGGCTCGCCCAACTGGCTGCAAGGATGGTGCTGGGATGAAGATTTGGTTCATCCGCCATGGCGAAACGCCGGGCAACAGTGAAAAACGTTATATCGGCCGCACCGACGAACCGTTGAGCCTACGCGGGATAATTCAGGCTCAAGCCCTGGGGATTGGCCCCGTCAGCGCATTGTTTGTCAGTCCTCTGCGGCGCTGCGTGCAAACAGCCCAGATTATATTTCCGCAGGTTCCGTATAGGGTATGCGAATCTCTGCGCGAGTGCGATTTCGGTCAATTTGAGGGAAAAACGGCGTATGAACTTGCCCGGGATGGAGCTTATCAGGCATGGGTAGACGGCGGGTGCAGGGGCGATATCCCCGGAGGGGAAAACGTGGAAGCTTTCAAGCGCCGCTGCTGCAATGCCTTCCAAAACATCGTGAAGGCCGCGGACGCTGAAGATACGTTGGCGCTGGTGGTGCACGGAGGCTGCATCATGGCTATACTGGAGAGATTCGAGAGCAGCCGCAGTTTTTATGAATATCATATCGGCAATTGCCAATGGATCCTCTGCGATTGCCGTACCCACAACGGGATCGCGCTCACCATCACCGGAGGGGCCTTATGCTGATAGAATCAACGGCGGCTTTACTGCTGGGCTTTCTTTTTGATCTGCTGTGGGGCGATCCCCGGGGTTTCCCCCACATCGTTGCCGGTATGGGAAAGCTGATCGCGGCCCTGGAAAAGCGGCTGCGCTCTCTGCTTCCCCCCACCCCAGGCGGAGAGCGCTCAGGCGGCGTTCTGCTGGTGGTAATAACGGTTCTTGTCTGCACGGCGCTTCCAGGTGGTATACTGTTTGGAGCCTACCGCCTGTTTCCGGGGCTCGGCCTGGCAGTCGAAGCCTTTCTCTGCTGGCAGTTGCTGGCCGCCAGGGACCTGAAAGATGAAAGCGCGGCAGTCCATACCAAGCTGCTTGATAATGATCTGCCCGCCGCCCGACAGGCCGTCTCCATGATCGTGGGACGGGATACGCAAAGACTTGACCAAGCGGGCGTGACCCGGGCAGCGGTGGAGAGTGTGGCGGAGAGCACCGCAGATGGCGTCATCGCTCCGCTGTTTTACCTGACCCTGGGAGGCGCGGTACTAGGTTGCCTATATAAAGCCGTCAATACCATGGATTCCATGGTGGGATATAAAAATGAAAAGTTTCTGTATTTCGGAAAGGCGGCGGCAAAATTGGATGACGCCTTGAACTTTGTCCCGGCGCGACTGGCCGCATGGCTCATGATGGGCGCGTGCCGCTTCATCGGGTTGGATGGGGAAAATGCCCGCCGGATATACCAACGGGACCGGTACAAGCATGCCAGTCCCAACTCCGCCCATACCGAAGCCGTATGCGCAGGCGCTCTGCGGATACAGCTCGGGGGCGATGCCTGGTACTTCGGGGAATTGCAGCCAAAGCCCTTTATCGGTGATGATATGCGCCCAATCGAACCGGCGGATATTTTGCGGGCCAATCGGCTGATGCTGGCAGCGGCCGTTATGATGATGATAATCAGTCTGATAACGCGATTTCTTATTATAGGAGGCTTGGTCTATGCAGCGTTATGATCATGGAGGCGATACCTATACGCAGGGAGATGTGCGTCTTGACTTCTCCATCAGCATTAATCCCCTCGGTATGCCTGAACCGGTGCGGGAAGCGATCGTCACTCATACGTCCGACTACCAAAGCTATCCCGACCCATACTGCCGCGCGCTGCGCGCAGCCATCGCCCGGCATGAAAACGTCGCCGCCGCCGATATCCTCTGTGGTAACGGCGCCGCCGATTTGATCTACCGGCTTTGTCTTGCGGTACGGCCCCGGCGTATGCTGGTGCTTGCTCCCACTTTTTCGGAATATGAGAAAGCCGCGCTGCTTGCGGGAGCCGCGGTCCTGTTCCATAGCCTGCGGGAAGAAGACGACTTTTCTCTCACCGAAGGGATACTGGATGACATAACAGCGGACGTCGATATGGTGTTTCTCTGCAACCCCAATAATCCTACGGGACAGTTGGCTGAACCGGCGCTGATGGAACGCATCGCGGCTCGCTGCACGGCAGTCGGTGCGCTGCTGATAGTGGACGAATGCTTTCTTGCCTTCACCAACGGCGTCTCCTGCAGATCGTTGCTGCAGACCTATCCCGATATGGTGATACTAGACAGCTTTACCAAGCTCTATGCCATGGCCGGCGTACGGCTCGGATATATTATAAGCAAAAACCAGGCCGTGCTCCGGGAAGTCCAAAATTTCGGGCCCTGTTGGAGCGTATCCTCCGTGGCCCAGACTGCCGGACTGGCAGCGCTAGAATGCCGGGACTATGTACGGAAGACCCGGCAGCTGGTGGCTGCAGAACGCGCTTATCTGGCCCGTGCCCTTGCGGCCCTGGGATTGCACGTTTTTCCCGGCTGCGCCAATTATATTTTGTTTAAAAGCGAAAAGCCCTTGCTGGCGCCCTTATTAGAAAAAGGCCTATTTATCCGTTCCGGCGAAAACTTCGAGGGCCTTGACGCCCGTTTTTACCGCATATGCGTGATGCAGCGCCCGCAAAACCAGCAACTGGTCGAGGCGATCAAGGAGGTCCTTCATGGCTAAAACCATCATGATCCAAGGCACCATGTCCAACGTGGGCAAAAGCATACTGGCCGCCGGGCTCTGCCGCGTGTTCAGGCAGGACGGATATCAGGTCGCTCCTTTCAAAAGCCAGAACATGGCGCTTAATTCCTTTATTACGCAAGAAGGTTTGGAAATGGGACGCGCCCAGGCGGTGCAGGCGGAAGCCTGCGGCATTGAGCCCAGTGTCCTGATGAACCCCATCCTGCTCAAGCCGGTGACCGACATGGGCTCACAGGTGATCGTAAACGGCGAGGTAATCGGCAATATGAAAGCAACCGAATACTTCGCCCTGAAGCCCACGCTGGCAGCGGAGGTCATGCGGGCATTCGCCACCCTGTCCGCCTCCCACGATATTATCGTGCTGGAAGGCGCCGGAAGCCCGGCCGAGATAAATCTCAAAAAAGACGATATCGTGAATATGGGCATGGCTCAGTTGGCCCAGGCTCCCGTTCTGTTGGTGGGCGACATTGACCGGGGAGGCGTATTCGCCCAGCTCGCGGGCACGCTGATGCTGCTGAACGAAGAAGAACGGCGCATGGTCAAAGCCACCGTCATCAACAAGTTTCGCGGCGACATGGAGATACTGCGTCCGGGCTTATCCATGCTGCAGGATATTACCGACCGACCGGTAGCCGGGGTGCTGCCCTATCTGCAGATAGACATTGATGACGAAGACAGTCTGACGGAGCGGTTCCATGCTCACCGGCGGGCCCGGATAGATATCGCGGTTATTCGTTTGCCCCGCATCTCCAATTTTACCGACTTTACCGTTCTCGAGGCCACGGAGGGGGTAGCGGTGCGGTATATCGCCTCTGTCCGCGAGCTCGGTAAGCCGGATATGGTGATCCTGCCCGGAACCAAAAGCACCATATCTGATTTGCAATGGCTGCGGCAGTGCGGACTGGAAGCCGCCATCAAAAAGCTTGCCGCCAGCGGAACTATCGTGTTCGGTATCTGCGGTGGTTATCAGATGCTGGGCGAACGCATCACCGACGCCGAAGGCACGGAAGGCGGCGGTTCAATTGCCGGCATGGCACTGCTGCCGATTGCGACCGACTTCGAAACGGAAAAGCAGCGCACGCGGGTTACCGGCCGCATACAGCCATTATCCGGTTCCCTGGCGGGTCTCAGCGGCGCTTTGGTGGAAGGCTATGAAATCCATATGGGCAGGACCGTGCGCCGCCCGGGAACAAATCCGCTGCTGTTGCTCGACAACAGCATTGAAGACGGCTGTTTCGCCAATAATAATTACGGCACCTATCTGCATGGCTTTTTCGATTCCGCCGAATGCAGAGCGTCCCTCTTCGCCGCCCTGGCTGCGAAAAAAGGTATGGATGCATCCGAGCTTACCGCATTTGATTACGCGGCTTATAAGGAACGACAGTACAACGCGCTGGCGGATGCCCTGCGACAGAACCTGGATATGGAATTGATCTATCGAATACTGGAGGAAGGCCTATGAACGGTTTGATCCATGTTTACACCGGAGATGGAAAAGGGAAAACCACCGCGGCCCTGGGGTTGGCTCTGCGGGCTGCGGGCTGCGGCCAAAGCGTACTGATCGTACAGTTTTTTAAAGGACGCGATTGCGGCGAGCTGCATTCGCTTACCCATGTTCCCCGCATCATTGTATGGCGGTTGGAAAAGGATTATGGTTTTTATGAGACTATGGGAGAACGGGAAAGAGCTGCTGTGCGCTCGGAGCATGACGCCCTGCTGGCAGCAGTCTGCGAACGAGTCGCGGCCAAAGCTTGCGATGTGCTGATTCTTGACGAAGTAATCTCCGCCTACAATCATGGCGCTCTGGATACCCAAGCTCTGGATGCTCTTATTGCCGATAAACCCGATGCAATGGAATTGGTTTTAACCGGGCGCAATGCGCCCCGGCATTTTATTGACGCCGCCGATTATGTGACCGTAATGCAAAAGGGAAAACACCCCTGGGATCTTGGAATCTCCGCAAGGGAGGGCATTGAATTTTGACGATTGAGCTGGAACAGGTTCTTCCTGCCGAAATAGAAAAGCGCAGCTTTGAAATCATTGAAGCGGAGCTTCCCCACATCCTCGACCCTGCCCTGGCGCCGGTAATCAAGCGAGTGATCCATACCACGGCTGATTTCGATTATGCGGACAGCTTATGCTTTTCCCCCCGGGTCATTGAAAGGTCGCTGGACGCCATCCAGAGCGGCGCTTGTATCGTAACCGACACCAATATGGCGAAAGCGGGTATCAACCGGAATGCGCTTGCCAGGTACGGCGGTGAGGTATTCTGTTTTATGGCGGATGAGGACGTCGCCGCAGACGCACAAAGGGACGGCACCACCAGGGCGGTTGCCGCCATGAAAAAAGCGAGCGCCTTGAAGCGCCCGTTGATATTCGCCATCGGCAACGCGCCCACCGCGCTGATAACGCTGTATGAGCTGATACAGGAGAGTAAGCTTTCCCCCCGGCTGGTGATCGGCGTTCCGGTCGGCTTTGTCAATGTGATAGCGGCCAAGGAACTGATCATGCAGACCGACGTTCCTTATATCGTCGCCCGTGGCCGTAAGGGGGGCAGCAATGTGGCCGCCGCCATCTGCAACGCTCTGCTCTATTTGCTGGGCAGGGATTGATCTCTCATCCGCCGCTTCGCAGGATTTGCCACCTTAATAGCGACTGCAAAGAAGCATCAGCTGTCCCCGCAGGGGGGTGATAATCTGGGGTTTTTTTCTTAATGACCGCCCCATGGTCGGAGGCCGCAACCATAGGGCATACCCCCAGGGCACAGGCAGGCAGGCAACCAGGAATGAAAATAGTCCCACGGTTTCGCTAGTTTTTTGACGCGGAATTCAGGGAATTTATGAGGGAAGAACGCGGAAGAAAACTTTAATAAAATCTGCGTATTTCCCTAATATTCCGCGGGTTCCGCGTCTGTTTTATAATGAGTGTGCGTCTATTTTCTAATTAACAGGGCATGGCTGCAGACCGCAACCACCTATGAAAATAGTAGACAGAAACCTTGAACTAATTATAGCGTGGAGTTTGGATGCATAAATATTCAGGCATTTCTTTTATTAATCCTGCCAGAGCTCTCCGGCTGATTTTTCAATCTTTTCCCGCCGTTTTCTGGTAGCTTCCAAATCCAGCCGCCACTCTCCTTTACCGGATACCAGCACATCTCCTTCCCGGGCCTGGGCAGGCAGCATAGCCCGGGGTACGGTTTTATATTCATTGTCCACCTCCAGAACGGCAAATTCACCTTCAAAACGGTCAATTATCACTTTCATCTTATTGTACCCTCCTTATGGCTGACAATTGCTGCAAGGGGAAAATTTTTCATTCAGGGCTTCATCCCGGCTATTGAAATAAATCCGGTTTTTCTCTGCCGGCAAGTTTGGGCAATCAGGACGATGGAATTTCAGTGAATTCTTATTGCCAATATACCGGATTGCCGCTTCAGGCTGAACTGCAGCCGCCGATTTGCCGCTATCCTGTTTTTGGCTCTCAATATTTATACTGTCGCCGTCGCTGGTCATGATAACGGTTCCGTCCAAATCAGTACGGTAGACCTCAACCCCGGCATCTTCCAGAGCAGTCAAAATCTCCTGATGGGGGTGGCCATAATCATTGCCCGCTCCGCACATAATTACCGCATATTGCGGGGCGACCGCCTGCAGAAATTGGGGACTGGTACTGCTTGAACTTCCATGATGACCTACTTTAAGCACATCGGCATCAAGTTTCTGCTTGCCGGCGATCATTTCCGATTCCGACAGTTCTTCGGCATCACCGGTAAAAATAAACCTCTTTTCTCCGTGCTCCATTTTTATTACTGCACTGTAGTTGTTAAAACCTCCTCCTAATAACGCATTAGTATTCTCCCTGTAATCCCTAAATCCTTTATCAAACTGCCAGTTGCGGTGAGTACGGCATTAAGTTCGGTTATGAAAGTTTTCCCATCTAGCGGCGTAAAGTACAATAAAAGCGGAGGGAGAGGTAGATAATGAATAAACGTTGGACCTTATTCAGTTTGTTGCTGCTGGTGATGATTTTGGGTATCTGCGGTGCGGTTTACGCTATTAATAATATCCCGTCGGCAAAAAAGTCTGAAGTGGAGTCGCCGCTCCAAAATAAGCCGGATATACCGGTAGTAGGTTCGATGGAAAAATTGCAGGAGCTGCTGGCTCAGTCCGCCGCTCTGCAGGATAACCTGGATGGGGCACTTTATAATGGAACGGCGGAAAAAAGTATAGCGGGTGTCTCCGCCCAATCTGTCCGGAGTCCTGCCGCTCAGGACCAAGCCGACTATTCCGGAACCAATGTCCAGGTCCAGGGCGTGGATGAAGCTGATATTGTAAAGAACGACGGTCAATACATTTATACGCTCAACCAGCAGCAGCTAAGCGTGGTAAAAGCTGTACCGGCGGATAAAATGCAGTTAACTGCCCGAATCAACTATGATAATAACTTCAGCCCCCGCGATCTTTACATAGATGCCGGACACCTGATCGTAATCGGGGATACCCGCACTCCGGAGCCGCTCTATCAGGAGAAAAGGAAAGCAGCTCCCGCTTTGCCCTATTATAATCCCCAGACCTGCAAGGCAATAATTTATGATTTAAAGGATAAGTCGCAGCTTAGCAAAATCCGGGAAATTGAAATAGAAGGCTACTGTCTTTCCAGCCGCAAGATCGGTTCATCCCTCTACCTGGTAGCCAACCGCAATATCAATTACTATCGCCCGGGCGACCCGGTGATACTTCCGACTTACCGCGACTCGGCTGTCGGCCCGGAATTTCAGTCTCTGTCGTGTGATAAGATCAATTATTTTCCCAACTGTATTTACCGCTCCTTTGTTATAGTGGCCGCTGTCAATACCGATAACCTGGCTCAGAAGGTGGATATTAAAACTTATCTGGGCAATGGGGATAACATCTACGCTTCTCCCTCCAATCTTTATATAGCCGTAAACAGCTATCCCCAGGTGCAGCCCCTGCTTGAAGACAGCGCTTTTCCTGAAGATTCAGCCCCGGAGGCTGCAACGGAAATATATCGTTTCGCCCTGCAAGGGGCCAGTACCACTTGCACCGGCAGGGGCACCGTCCCGGGCACCATACTCAATCAATTTTCCCTGGATGAGCATCAGGGGTTTCTGCGCATAGCAACCACCAGCGGCGAAATATGGAGCCGGGGAGATAATACTTCCAAAAACCATATTTATATCCTGGATAAAGAGCTGAAAATGACCGGCAAGCTGGAAAACATCGCCCCCGGGGAAAAAATATATTCCACCCGCTTTATGGGGAACCGGGCCTATATGGTGACTTTCAGGAAGGTAGACCCCTTCTTCGTGATCGACCTTAAGAACCCGCAGGAGCCTGTGATTCTGGGTAAGCTGAAAATACCAGGATACAGCGATTACCTGCATCCCTATGACGAGAATCACATCATCGGCTTTGGTAAAGATACGGTGGAAGTGAAAGGCCAGAACGGTGAATCCCAGGCCTTCTATCAGGGACTGAAGATAGCCGTATTTGATGTCACCTCGGTCAGCCAGCCGGTAGAGATGTCACGGGCGGTGATCGGTGACCGGGGAACTGATTCCGAGATTCTTAACAATCACAAAGCCCTGCTCTTTGCCCAAGAAAAGAACTTGATGGCCTTTCCGGTAACCCTGATGGAGCTGGAAGCAGATAACGGAACCAAAGCAGGCGACGCCACCGCCTACGGTTCCTTCACCTTCCAGGGAGCTTATATCTACAACATTGATTTGACCAAGGGCCTGCAGTACAAAGGCCGCATAAGTCACCTGGAAACGGCCGACTACCAGCGGGCGGGAGATTTCTGGTACGACAGCCCCAACAATATCAACCGCATATTATATATAGGAAATGTCCTTTACACTGTATCCCCCGGTAAAATCCAGGCCCAGTCCATCACCGATCTGAAACCGCTGTCCAGTCTGGAACTATAAAGCCGGAGTGGTGGGGAGGCAACTCCTCACCACTCCCTGGTTGTACCCTGCATCCCCAAGCAGTTTTCCCCACCGCTTCGGCTCACCTCTGAACCGCTTCTCTGCTTACGCTGTCCATTTTCCATTTGTTTTATTTTTTTGAAATATAGCGTCCGGAAGCCGTTTTCTAATTTATGGGGCATAAGGGCATACTATGAGTATTCGCTGTAAATTCTGTTAAATGCTCTCTTCATTGACAGGTCCCAAATGAAACTTTTCGTCTCATCCTGGTTGACAGGCTTAAACTGGTCACATGCCGATCGGCCATGAAACTGACCGGCGGCTGCCGATAAAGGGGAAAATGACATGGAAACAACTGCATTCGCTATAACTCTGAGTATTTTAAAGGTTTTGGCTGCGCTGGGATTGGTGCTGCTCAACGGACTTTTTGTGGCCGCCGAGTTTGCTTTTGTCAGGGTCCGTCCCACTCGCATCGCCCAGCTGCAGGCAGAAGGGAATAATAAAGCTGAGGCCGCCAGCCAATGCGTAAAACATCTGGATGCCTATTTATCAGTCAGCCAGTTGGGTATCACCCTGTCCAGCCTGGGGCTGGGTTGGTTAGGGGAACCGGCGGTGGCATCTTTGCTGTCGCCGCTGCTGTCGGCCTGGGGATTGGGGGCCCCGGCTCTGGTTAAATCAATTTCCTTCATCATCGCCTTCTCTCTGATCACTTTTTTACATGTCGTTTTCGGCGAGCTGGCCCCTAAATCCCTGGCTATCCAAAAAGCCGAAAATATTGCTCTCTGGCTGGCCCGGCCCATGCAGTTTTTTTATCATATCTTTTACCCGGCGGTAGCCCTGCTCAACGGCAGTGCCAACCGGGTCATAGCCCGGATGGGTTTTGAGTCCCCCGGCGAAAATGCTGTAACCCACAGCGAAGAGGAACTGCGCATGCTTATCGGTGAGAGTTATAGAAGCGGGCAGATCAACGCCACTGAACAGGAGCTGCTGGAAAACGTATTCATATTTGAAGAGAAAGTAGCGGAAGAAATAATGGTGCCCCGTCCGGATGTAGTATTTCTGGATAATGGGTTAAGCCTGGACAGCAATATGGAACTGGCCCTTAATTCCGGACATACGCGCTTCCCTTTGATCGACGGCAGCCCGGACCGGGTGCTGGGAGTAATCAACGTTAAGGATTTCATGTACCGCAAGAATAAGATAGAGAATCTGAGCGAAATCAAACGCGACGCCGTGTTCATCCCGGAAAGCATGCCCCTGGATAAACTGCTGGCCGAGTTTCAGAAGCGACGCCAGCACCTGGTTATAGTCATAGACGAGTATGGAGGCACGGCCGGCATAGTAAGCCTGGAAGATGTCCTGGAGGAACTGGTAGGCGATATCCAGGATGAATATGACCATGAAGACCCGGAGTACCTGGTGGAGGAGGACGGCAGCATATGCGCCAGCGGGAAAATGTTTATTGACGATGCGGTGGCGCGCTTTAAACTGCCGCTGGATGAGGATGATCAGTACAATACCCTGGCCGGTTATCTGCTGGGCAAACTGGGTAAAAGCCCCCGGGAAGGCGACGAAATAACGGTTGGCCATGTCAATTTACGGGTAATAAGAATGGATGGCATGCGTATTGACCGTATCCGCCTGCGCCCAGCCGCTTCTCCAAATAATTGAGGGAACGAAGGCGCCGGCATCAGGGTACCTGGGTTTGAGTTTGACCGCCATAGAGTATTTGTATTACTCCTCCATAACTGCAGATCAGCTTGGAATTGTTGTTAAGCGCCGGTTGGTTGGCTATTAGCACTGTGGGACACCCCGGAGCCCAGGGGGCTGATGTGACCGGGGTACAAGGCATGGGGGTAAGCACGCCCAAAGCAGCCGCCGTGGCCGAAGCTACAGCAGGGTTGGCCATTGATGTACACATACCGAAAGGCAGTATATTAGCAAAAGGTTTATTATCCATAATGGTGGCTGCAGGCATAGTCGCATTCACTTTATTGGTTGGAAGAATAATCAATGTACCGGGAGCCGCTCCGAAACTGCACTGCAGGGTGGCTCCATTGCAAACCAGCAATCCCATGTGCTCAGACCTCCAATCATCACATCACCAGAGTCCCGTCCCATCCTTCCGGCGGGCCACTTTTACAGTACTCTTCACACAGGTAAAAATAGATCCGGGCAATCTCATCCTGGCGATTTATTTTAATAACCTCTATAAACTTGCTGCGGGCATCGTAGAAATAACCGTCCTGGAAGAGCACTATACCTTCCTCAAATAATTCTTTGCTTTCCAGTTTTAGTGTCTGAATACGATCGCTTTCTCCCTCAATCACATCATATAAAACCAAGGGTTCATCCCGTCCCTCCAACTGTATCCTACCCAGACAGCGATATTGGAAGCGCTGGGGATCTTTCATGGCTTTAAGGGTTTCTTCGCTAATGATAACGGCGCAGGCCAACTTACCGGTCAATAATTGAAGAAAGGTAGCCACATTGACATTATCGGAGATCACGGTTCCCGCCATTCTTTTCTCCTCGCCTATAACCCCAAGCATAAGCGGCCCCTTATGGATACCAATTCCTATGTCAATAGGTACATAACCTGCCCTATGTCTGCCGGCATTATAGTCGACTAACCTGGCCCTTAATTTTATTGCTGCCTGCACTGCCTGATCAGCCTGGTCAGCAAAAAGAGCCAGGAAGCCGGGGCCGGTATATTTATCTATCAGTCCATTATTTTTCGTTATAATTGGCCCCATCCAGCTTAAGTAGGACTTAATAAAATTAAAATTCTCTTCCGGGGTCATAGTCACGGAAAGTTGATAAAAAGAATGGATATTTAGAGAAAAGATGCTCATATCCTGTCTTACCTGATCACCTAACTGTACATTTATAATGCTTTTCTTTCCTAATAGATTGAGAAATTGTTGGGGGACAAAACGGTAATAGGCTTCACTCAAATCCGTTATTTCCTGGATATAGTTCCGGATATGAGCGGCCATATCATTAACACTGGCTCCCAGGTCGGCTACTTCATCTCCTGAATCCACGGCTACTGCAACCTCCCAGTTGCCTTGCGCTATCTCCGCTACACTGCTGCGAAGCTTGCGAATAGACAGAAGCTGGAAATAGGTTATGAATAGGAAAATACCTATTATACCTAAAGTGATATAGCCAATATTTTTGGCTATACCTTTAAATAATATGGTTCTTTCCTGGTTAAACCCGCTTCGGTCCACACCTGTTTCATAAATTCCAATAATGTTGCCATCGGTACCAAAGATCGGAGCCATAGCAAACATCCAGCTTCCATTCTCATCACTAGCCTTATCCATAACCATTTGTCGGCTCTCCAGGACCTGGGTAAATTCACCCGCAATAGATATCGGGCGGTACATATTGACACTATTGTCATAATCAACGATAGCATAAAGCCTGTTATTTTCAAGTTTATATATGGCAGTATAAAGTCCCGCCTCATCAAGTTTATTGTCCTCATAACTTCCCCGATGGATCTGAGACTCGATAGTCAGATCCCGCATAAAACTGTAATCTTCATTCATATAATCCCGGGGACTGCTTATACGCTCCAGTCGTACTGGATCAAGACGATCAAGTCCGGTCAGAGTGAGTACCACCAGCTGCCGGTAGACTTCCTTCTCCTCCCGGTCGTCAAATTGCTGGTAGACGAACCAGGATAAGAAAACCATGCCCAGTATTATTACCGGAGTAAATACTACAATCTGTTTTACTATTAGGGAGACCCGGCGCTGCATGATTTCAATATATATATAGCGAACTAAATATATAAACAGCCCCAGTAAAACCAAAGGTAATATCCAGACCAGCCAGCGCCAACGCTTGGTATGGGGTAGTTGGGAAGCCTGATCCAAACTTTTAATTAGCTGACCATTACCATCTATTTGATAAATCCGGTCACGAACCGCCACGGTCAGACTGCCGTCAGCCTTAGGCACCATATCTTTAAGCACCGACAATTCTTCACCGGAGCCAAGATTTCCCTGGGAAAAGACAGTAAGTTCGGAATCTGCTTCTCTGGTTGACAGGCAGCGGATTTCATTGGCAAAGGTATCAATAAAATACAATTGGTCCCGGTATAGTTTTAATTGCACCGGGAAAGTCCGGTCTGGGGTCTGGTCGTACCCGGAAATAAACTGACCATCCTCAGAGGTAAGTTCGGAATCCATTTCCGCAGGATAAAGCAGCTTTGGCTCCCCATTGGCGTCTATATTGTAGATTTCTCCGCGCTGGGTGCTAAAATAAACGGCTCCCGGAGTTGTACCGGTGATATCCGCCAGGTAACAGTCCTGGGGAAGATAGGCCATGATATACTTATTGAGTGAATAATCCTTAAGGCTGATACTGTAGAGATAATCCCGACTAGGTTGTACATAATGGAAAAAAAGGTGGTCGTCCTTTATCTCCAGCGACTTTATATTCCCGGCCCGCAAAGGGCGTTCATTTCGGCTGTAATCAATACGGTGAAGAACCCGGGGCCGTTTTCCCTGAGGAGAAAAGCGAAGTATGCTCTCGGATTCGACATACACCCCCTTACTATCCAGGTCGGTGCGCTGGACATAGAGATAGCCCTTCTGATCAACTGCGACATCACTGAACAGATACAATTCATTTTTATCGTTTCCGGTGGGTTCGATTATGTACTGGCAGGTCCCGTCTTTATCCATCTTGATAATATTTCTGCGGGCTGCGACTACCATATAAAGATTGCCGTCCGAATCGGAAGTTATGGAGGAGAGGTTTTGAATCGGCAGGCCCTTTTTTAGCGGGGATTGGGCCAATAGATCTTTATGGGCCAGCAGCAATAGAGCAAGTAACACTATAGAACCCAGTATAATTACTGGTACCACCAGTTTTTTTCTCATCTTTACACCCCTGTAATTGGAATGAAACATTAGATTATTTCGCATTAACCCTCTGTAAAGCGCATGGCCCAACCAATAACGTAAATGATGGCATCTGATTTCTTATTGCTCTTAATATTAATTATTTTATCAGATTAGCCAATTTATGTCTCATATTTCTTTGATTCGCTAACTTTTACTGCTATAAGGCCTTTTTTTCTTTTTTAACCTTTTTTAACCTAATATATCTAATATCTATCTTTATCTTGTATAATTAAATATAGCTTTGTTGCATTGAGGAGTAGGTGCCTGGTGGAAAAATTATTTCTAAAAATATTCGGCCCGGTAGTAAAACCAATCATATCCCTATTCAAGAACAATATAAAGAAAATAAAAAAACTACCTATAACCATAGTTCAGAAGCTGACCCAGATGGTAAGAGGCATCTGGACCAAAAAAGAACCGTCTATTAATGACTACGTGGGTGTTGGCGACCGCCTCATTGCCAAAAAGATGATTTTAATAGTATTGATCGTTATCCTGTTCTTAAGTTATGGCGTTTACAAGTTCACTCCCATAGTAACTGCAAAAGTCAGAGGTTATCAAATCGTCCACATGACTTCCGATAAACTTCTCTCCTGCAGCGGAAAAGTCAGGCTGTATGACGAAGATCGGCTGGTCTACGAAGGTGATATGGTAGACGGGGTTTACTCCGGCTATGGCAAAATTTTCGATCATAGCGGTAACCTGCAGTACGAAGGGCAGTTAAAAAACGGCGTTATGCATGGGAGTGGAACCATATATTATGAAAATGGCCAGAAAAAATATGAAGGCAGCATCGTAAACGGTGTTTATGACGGTCAGGGAAAGCTGTTCAACATGAAAGGCAAATACATATATAGCGGACAGTTTGTCAGTGGCTCTTATTCCGGCCAAGGCCGGGAGTACTATATTAATAAGGGGTTAAAATACGAGGGCAATTTCTTAAACAACCAGTACGAAGGCCAGGGAAAGTATTATAACTCAGAGGAGAAATTAATCTACAGCGGACAGTTCACCAGTGGGGTGTATTCCGGTCAGGGGGTAGAATACTGGCCCAACCAGGAGATTAAATACGAAGGCGCTTTTGCCGGCGGGCACTACGAAGGACAAGGCAAGTTGTATAGCCAGAATGGTAAATTGACCTACCAGGGCGATTTTAAAGCGGGGAAACAGAACGGTAAAGGCGAGTTATACAATAAAACAGGTAAGTTGATCTATAAAGGGGAGTTCCTTGACGGCTCCAGTGCCGGTGCCGGCGAGTTATTATCAGAATCGGGCAATATCCTTTATAAAGGACAATTTGCGGACGGTCATCCTGAAGGACCAGGAGAACTATACAATGATGAAGGCTTACTGGTCTACCAGGGAGAATTTAAGGACGGTGTCTACTCGGGAGCAGGCAACGAGTTTCATCCCAATGGCCAGGTAAAATATAGCGGTAATTATGAGTCAGGCTCCTATAAAGGGCAGGGGCAGCTTTTTGATGAGGAAGGCAAATTAATATATGAAGGCAATTTCAGCGGGGGAGCAGGTAGTGGTCTGGGTATCCTGTATAACTCCAATGAAGAAATTATATTCCAGGGCTTTTTTAAAAACGGTCAACCCAATTATCCTGGTTTTATGGGGCTGTCGGAGAAAAAGATCGACGAGCTTTTGGGTGAATCTGAAGATAAGGCGGATACCGGGAGCATCAGATCAATAAATTATAAGGATATGGCTATGATTTTTGAACTATCTGCTCCAGGGCCAAAAGATAATCCGGTAGTAAAAGTCATTACCCTCTACGGCAGGCAGGAACTCCTGGGGATAAAACTTGATATGAACAGCTCGCAAATACGGAAGGCTCTGGGAGAAGCAAATAAGCAGGAAAGTCTGCTCAAGGAAAAGACTCCCTATATAACTTGGGAATATCGCCGGGATGGCTTAGTATATAAGTTTTTCTTTAATGACCAGCAAACCATTGATTACCTGGAAATCCGATCTGCCAGCTAGCTTAG
>DHCD01000022.1:32020-43891 GCA_002398105.1 Syntrophomonas sp. UBA4911 | reverse complement strand
GGCGGAATGGGTGTTTTTATGATGAGTTAAACATATATTTTAAAAAAGCGTATGAAAGATCTCAATAATTCAAATTGATGCAGTTGACAAGTGAAGCGGCATATTATTATAATGATATTGATAATTATTATCAAAAGTGTTCTAAAAAGTACCTTCCCCTTAGGTGCTTTTAATATTAAACCAAAAGTTAGGTTAAACTAACATAAACAAGCGGGAGCTGATTACTATGGGATGCTTGTGGGTAAGCCTGGGGGTGATTGGGGTGGTAATAATAAGCAGAAAAATCAAGCGCCTTATTAATGCCCGTTACCGTCTGGATTATCTGCCGCATCCGCCCCATGATGATTACGTTTTACCCAAAAGAGGAAAAGGTAATCATCGACGACCCACCAAAGGACGACTTTAAATTATATGAAGACGAGGAGGACCGATAAATGAAGCAAAATCTGACCGGAATTAAGGGAAAAACGAGCCCTGATGTCTGCGCTATAGGCAAGCGAGTATGGGAGTTGCCTACCCATCTGCATTGTTCAGTGTGCGGAACCTGTCTGACTATGGCCGAACATCGCGATATGCTGAGTAAATTAAAGCTGGACTACCGGGAATTAGCCGATTATCAAATTCATAACCTGTTCGTAAATGCCCTGTCTTCCGAAAACAAACTGTCGCGAATGGCCGACCGCTATTTAAACCGGAAATACCGTTTCGAAATCCGTAAATACGCTGATTTAAACGATCAGGAGTTTTTAACCGCCTGGAAGGAAAAAAAGGAGGAAGGCAACATCGCCGGTTTGTATTGGGCGGCGGTAACCTCTGTCGTTCTGGATGAGAAAACTCTGGAAGTGATCATCGGGGAAGCCCACATGTTTTCACACCTGCAAGGGATGGCTTGCTGCCAGGCCAACCGGGAAGCAAAAACTCTGGCGGAAGAAAATCAAAAATTGAAAACCCGGTTGCGGGTAAAAAAAGAAGAAATCAAAAAAATGACCAGTGAGCTGGAATCTTCCCGGCTCTGTATCGGCCGCCTGGAAAACAGGCTGGGCAGTTTGGCGGCTGAAAATGGCGCGCCCGGCAAAAACCAGGAATATTTGCAGTTAATCAGTGATTTAAGGAGCGAAAATCAGCAACTGGAGCTCAAGCTGGATGATATCAAAGAGAAAAGCGCCTATTACCGGGAGGAAGCTCGCAAGTTAAATGTCCAAAAAGATGAATTGGAGAATGAACTTCTGCAGCAGAGAGAGACCATTACCCAATTGTGTCAGGAAATACACAGTCTCTCCGACAGCCAGGCTATATGCAGCCAAAGCATCATGATGGTCTCGCCCGAGAACCCGAAAAGAGGACGGGTCTTGATGGTGGGAGGAAACAGCAGGCTTAATCCGTTCTACCGCCAGGTGGCCGAAGATCTGGGCTGGGACTTCGAATACCACGACGGCTGCCTCAGTGCTGGGCGTGATCGGCTGGAAGATATGGTCAAAAGGTCGGATCTGGTATTGTGCTCTCTGGACATCAACAGCCATGGCGCCTGCCATTGCGTGAAACAATTGTCCTGCAAGCTGAAAAAGGAATGCTGCCTGCTTACCAACACCAGCCTGAGCAGCATGGCCCGGGCATTGAGCCAAAGAGAACCCACCTTCCCTGCTTGATAGGCAACTGGTCAAAGGAGATGGTGAAGTTGGCAGCAGGACTGAGACGGGGAGAAAACGTGCTTGATTATCTCGTCAGCTTAAATAAAAAACAGCCGATTGAGAAGATGAGCCGGGAAGAGACGGAACAGCTGTTAAAGGCGCTGGGCTGGGAAAAAAGAATGGATTACGAACTGGCTCGCCGTAAGATGATATGGCTGGTTCGTTATTTCGGCTAATCTGCGCCTATTGGCGAAGCTTGCCAGGCATTTCGGGAACTGCTGCAGCCGTATTATACCTAATTATTAGGAGGAGATCGTCGTTGCATAAAATTGCCATCTATGGCAAAGGTGGGATAGTAAAGTCGACACGGCGGCGCGCAGCGCCAGCGCGGCTGAGATTCCCGTGTCGATTTTGACCGCCACGATCGGCGCTCCCTTTTTTATCTATTTGCTTAGGCGAACAGGAGGTGCTTGGATGTGATTTTCGAAGTTTGGGAAGGTAGTTTCGGGTATGCCCGCGGGCCGCAGATTTTAAATAAGATTAACTTTTCTATAAGCGATGGCGATGTGCTTTCGATTCTCTGCCCCAACGGGGTAGGAAAAACAACTCTGCTGAAATGCATGATGGGGCTTTTAAAATGGGACCGGGGAGGCAGTTATCTGGATGGGGAGAATATAAGCGTTCTACCGCAGCGGAGGCTGTGGCAGAAAATTGCCTATGTACCCCAGGCTAAAAGTTCGGTTTTTGCCTATACCGCAGAAGAAATGATTTTGCTGGGACGGAGCGCCCACATCGGCCTGGTAAACCAGCCGTCTCAGGAGGACTATGAAAAGGTGGAGGTAGCCATGGAAACGGTGGGCATCACCCATCTTAAAGGCAAATACTGCAACCGTATCAGCGGCGGTGAATTGCAAATGGTTTTGATTGCCCGGGCTTTGACTGCGGAGCCTTCGGTGCTGGTGCTGGATGAGCCCGAATCCAACCTGGATTTTAAAAATCAGCTCATCATCCTGGAAACGATCAGGAAGCTGGCGCAAGAAAAAGGTATTTCCTCCATATTCAATACCCATTATCCGGCTCACGCTTTGCAGATATCGAACAAATCCTTCATTTTAAACAAACGGGGAAACAGCTTCTTCGGCGACACCCAGGCGGTAGTGAACTGTGAAAACATGCGCGACAGCTTTGCCGTTAATGTACATATCGGCGCCGTACAGATCAGCGACCGCAAGCACAGCCTGGTCATTCCTTTGAGTATAGTGCAATAAAAGCGGAAAACCCGGACCAGGCGAGGAGGTGAGCAAAAATGGAAAACAGCCTGGAAAAGAGAGTGTTTTTGGGTCACAATGTCAAAATGCTGAAAAGAGGCCCGGATTGTTCCGTATACAAAATGAAAGACGCCGGCGGCGAGGGCACCATGACTTGCTACAATGTGTTCCCCGGCATTGATTTGATCTATGATGATTTTCATATGCAGAACTGTTTCTCCGAGTTCCGGCCCCGGGTAGAAATGATCGGAATCGACCATTGCCGGGAGGGGCGCATCGAATGGGAGATCTCCAACGGTTCCTATATGTATCTGCAGGAAGGAGACCTGCAGATCGACGCCAAAGAGCAGCATTCCATGGGGTTCAGCTTTCCTCTAAGCCATTATAACGGCATTACGGTAGCCATATATATTGAGGAGGCTTCAAAAACCCTGGCCCATGTTTTCGATGGTTTTTCGGTCGATATGCAGGAGCTGCGGAAGAAATTCTGCGCCGACCGGAGACTGTTTATCATGCGCGCGGACGATTCCATCCAACATATTTTTTCCGAGCTTTATACCGTGCCCGCCAAGATCAGGAAAAATTATCTTAAGATCAAGGTCCTGGAATTGCTGCTGTTTTTAAGCGCGCTGGATGTTCCGGTAAACAGCTATGAACGGCCCTACTTTCCCAAAAAGCAAGTCGAAACGGTAAAGGCGATCATGAAACATATCAACGCTCATATTGACCGGCATTTCACCCTGGAAGAGCTGTCCTCCCAATTCGGGATGCCCCTCACGACCATGAAGGCCTGCTTTAAAGGAGTGTATGGGATGTCGATCTATGCCTATATGCGGTCGCACCGCATGCGGACCGCCGCCCTGATGCTGCGCCAAACCGACCAGAACATCACTACCGTAGCGGGCCGGGTGGGCTATAACAATCCCAGCAAATTTGCCGCCGCCTTCAAAGAAATCATAGGTATGCCGCCGGCCAAATACCAGAAATCCATTATTTAGCTTTTCGCCCCCGGGGAAAACCCGGTTGCCCCAATTTAACCGTCCGATCGGAGCAGGTTCAACCCTCGCGGAGTGGCAGGCATCATGGAGTCGATTAGAATAGGGATTGGTTAGATTAATCTGCCTGTCCCTATCGTTGTATGGCAGACCGATGCATGATGCTTTTACCTTGTGCGGTAGCGTGCCGGGAGAAATCGGTCTTGGATTTATGGAATCGGGGAGATGGTCGCGAAAATGAAAAGAAAGAATTGGCTGAACACGGTTTTGTCTTTTGCCGCGGAATGCAGGCTGAAAATGGTCATTTCAATCATATGCGCCATCGTCAGTGTGGCCGGCGGACTCGTGCCCTATCTGGGCGTTTATCAGATCCTCATTTTGTTTTTCAACGGAAAGCAGACAATGAACGACATCCTCTTCTGGTCGGCCGTAGCTCTGGCCGGATATATTGTGAAGCTGGGCTTTTACGCTTTATCCACCACGCTGGCCCATTTATCCGCCTACACTATCCTGGAAAACATGCGCAACAAGATGGCCGACCGCTTGATGAAAGCCCCGCTGGGTACCGTGCTGGACCAGCCGGTGGGCAAGCTCAAAAGCGTGATGGTAGACCGGGTGGAAACCATAGAACTGCCGCTGGCCCATCTCATCCCGGAGGGCATCTCCAACCTGCTTTTGCCCCTGGGCGTGTTTGCCTACCTGGCGGCCATAGACTGGCGCATGGCCCTGGCGGCCCTGGCTACGGTGCCGGTCGCCGTCGCCGCCTATGCGGTCATGATGAGGAGGTTTAACCAGCAGTATGCGGATTATATGGAGGCCAGCAACCATGTGAACAGCGTGATTGTGGAGTATGTGGAGGGCATCGAAGTCATCAAGGCCTTTAACCAGTCGGCCTCCTCCTATGAAAAATTCCGGCAAGCGGTGGAGTCGTTCAAAGAGTATACCCTGGATTGGTTCAGAAGCACCTGGAAGCTCATGAACCTCGGCGGCGCGGTCTTGCCGTCAACCCTGCTGGGCACCATGCCGGTCGGCATGTATCTGTATATAAACGGCTCCTTGAACCCGGCCGAGCTGACCATGGCTTTGATCCTGTCCCTGGGGATTGTGGCGCCCTTAAGCAGTTTCACGGTGTTTGTCAATGACCTAAAATCCATCGAGTACGCCGTAAAAGACGCAGATCAGTTTTTGAACCTGCAGGAGCTGGAAAGCATCGACGAGCCGGTGGAGCTTCAGCGCTATGACATTGAATTGAAAAATGTCTCCTTCTCCTATGCCGCCGATACGGAAAACAGCGTGATTCATGACCTCAATCTGAAACTTCCGCAAGGAAGCCTCAACGCTCTGGTGGGACCTTCGGGAGGAGGAAAATCGACGGTGGCCCGGCTGATAGCGCGGTTTTGGGATGTCGGCGGCGGAGAGCTCACTATCGGCGGCGTAAACATCAAAAGGCTTCCTCTGGGCCAACTGGCCGATACGGTGAGCTTCGTGACCCAGGATAATTTTCTGTTCAACTGCTCGCTGCTGGAAAACATACGGCTGGGCAACCCCGCAGCCTCCGACGCCGAAGTAATCAGGGCGGCTCAAGCCGCCTGCTGCGACGAGTTCATTCGCCGCCTGGACGACGGTTATGACACCGACGCCGGGGAAGCGGGCCGAAAACTATCCGGCGGGGAAAAGCAAAGGATCGCCATCGCCAGGGCCATTTTGAAAAACACGCCGCTCATTATCCTGGATGAAGCTACCGCTTTCACCGACCCGGAAAACGAAGACCAGCTGCAAAGATCCGTTTCCGCCCTGATCAAAGGCAAAACCTTGCTGGTCATCGCCCACCGGCTGTCGACCATCAAGAACGCCGGCCAGATCATTGTCATGGATAAAGGCCGGGTGGCCGCAACCGGTACCCATGCCGAGCTGCTGGCGGGGAACGGCCTTTATAAAGAAATGTGGGAAGCCCATATAGGAGCAAAACAATGGGCGGCCGGCGGTGAGAAAGGAGAGCTGAGACAAAATGTTTAGCACCATCAGGCGCATTATGCAATGGTCCGGTGAGCGCAGCCACCGCTTATACATCGGCTTCGTCTATTCATTCTTCCATACCCTGTTCACCGCCATGCCGATTATGGGAGCCGCTTACGGGCTGAATCTGATTCTGAAGGATAGGAGCGGTGAAATTACCCTGACCGCCGATTGGGCCTTTTACATGCTGGGCTTCATGGTGATCATGGTGGCCGGCCGCTTTTGGTTTGCTTATCTGCGCGCCACTACCCAGGAAAGCATCGGCTACGAAGTGACGGCGGAACAGCGAATAGTGATCGGCGACATCCTGAAGCGGGTCTCGCTGGGCTTTTTCAGCCGGAGGAACACCGGCGAGCTGGCCTCGGCGGTAACCACCGATTTATCGTTTATAGAGATGCTGGGCATGAAGATGATCGACGTGGTGGTCAACGGGTACATCAGCGCGCTGACCATGGTGCTCTGCCTGGCTTTTTTCAATGGGTGGGTTGCCCTGATTGCCCTGGCCGGCATACTGGCGTCCGCCTGGTTCCTGAAATTGCTGGGCCGGCGGGGCAACGTCAATGCGCCGGTGCATCAAAAGGCCCAGGACGCCATGATCGCCGCCACCATTGAGTATGTGAGGGGCATGGCGGTGGTCAAGTCATTCAAGCAGGACGGAGTTTCGGTCGCCGGTATCCGCCAGGCTTATAAGGCCAGCAAGGACATCAACATCAAAATCGAAAAAAATTATGTTCCTTACAACTGCCTCCATCTGTTCGCACTCAAGGCGGCCTCGGTAGGAATCGTGCTGGCCGCGGCCTTATCGGCCGCCCGGGGAAGCATGGATATCCCCGCCATGCTGATGATGGCCATTTTCTCCTTCGTCATCTTCGGACAGGTGGAGCAGATGAACAGCGCGGTGCATGTATTGAAAATCATCGACGCCACCCTGGATAAGCTGGAAGGCATAGAACAGGCGTCATTTATTGATAAAGACGGCCGGGATATGGATTTATCCGCCCATGATATCCGTTTTCAGGACGTTACCTTCGCCTATGACCAGCGGGATGTCCTGCAGGATGTTTCCTTCACCATCCCGGAAAACACTACCACCGCCATCGTCGGCCCTTCGGGAAGCGGCAAATCGACCTTATGCAGCTTGATGGCCCGATTCTATGACGTCGACCGGGGCAGCGTGTCAATCGGCGGCGTCGATGTCAAAGCCATGACCTGCGACAGCCTGCTCAAAAACATCAGCATGGTGTTTCAAAAGGTCTATCTGTTCCGGGACACGGTGTTCAACAATATCCGCTTCGGTAATCCCGAGGCCGGTTTCGAAGAGGTGGTGGAGGCAGCCCGGAAATCCTGCTGCCACGATTTCATTATGAATCTACCGGAGGGCTACCAGACCGTGATCGGCGATGGCGGAGTCACCCTTTCCGGCGGGGAAAAACAACGTATCTCCATAGCCCGGGCCATGCTTAAAGACGCCCCCATCGTGATTCTGGACGAGGCCACAGCCAGCGTAGATCCCGAAAATGAGCATGCCATCCAGCAGGCGATCAGCAATCTGGTGCATGATAAAACCATCGTCATCATCGCCCATCGTCTGGCCACCATTTATAATGCCGATCAGATCCTGGTCCTGGATCAGGGGCGTATTGCCCAGAGAGGAACCCATGCGAAACTGAGCGGACAGGAGGGTGTTTATAAAAGATTCCTGACCATTCGTGAAGCGGCGGAAGGGTGGAGCATGCTATGAAGAGCAAATGGAAGCTGTGGCTGGTGCCGGTTGTCATTCTGGCCCTTTTCGGGCTGGGCAAAGCCAGCCGCTTAATCAATCAGCCTGCGGCTCAGAACGGGGCCGAATCACTGCAGACCGTATTGGTCCAGAGCTCCGAAGTCTTTACACGGAAATGATTGGCGACCCCTATCAGCAGGTGCTGGCCTTATTGCCCGGCGAGGGCGTGTCCGGCTTTTCCTCAACCTGGCTGGCCGCCAAACTGCTGGAGCAAGACACGCTGGTCCTGGAGACGGTCAGCTCCGCCGTGAGCGACGACCTCGGCGGCCAGCTCACTGACCGGCTGGCCAAGGTCAAAGACGGCAGCCTGCTGACCGGCATATGCAAATTCAAGTGGATTGAAACTCTGCTCCAGGGCAACATAAGCGTAAAAAATGATGCGAAGCCCCTGATGAGCCGTTTTGATCGCCTGGCTACCAGTAAAACCTGGGGCAATCCCCTCGCGGTCGGGGTTATCATATTGGGACTGATGGTCTCTATGGCGATTGCCATGCCCTTTATGGGCTTGTTCGGCTATTTGCCCAGTCTCTTATCCCCACCGCTGGTCCAGTGAATGTCCTCAATCGGTCTGCCGGCCGTGATTATTTCCCTGCTCTGCGATGCAGTGCTGACCGCCGTCTCTTTTGCGCTGATGATGGTCAGCTTTGTGTTCGGCATCAGCCTGGTATTCGGTTTCTTGGAAGAGATCGGCTATATGGCCCGTATTTCTTATGTTTTTGACAACGTCATGTCCAAATTGGGGTTGCAAGGCAAAGCGGTCATGCCGTTTTTGGTAAGCTTCGGCTGCAATATCGGCGGGGTCACGGCCACCCGGGTCATTGACTCCTGGGGGCAGCGGGTCACCACCATAGCTCTCTCCTGGGTAGTGCCCTGCGCCGCCACCTGGAGTGTGGTAGGACTGGTAAGCAGCGTTTTCTTCGGCAGCGGCGCGTTTCTGGTGGTTTTGTCGCTGTTTGCAGTCGCCCTGCTGCACATGGTGATCACCTCCAGGATATTTGGAAAATCGCTGCTCAAGGAAAGCGACCGAAGCGGCCTTATCATGGAACTGCCGCCTTACCACCGGCCCCGATACCGGGATCTGTTCCGCTTTGTATTCAGCCGTATGGGTGATGTGCTGGGGCGCGCCTTAAAGATCATCATTCTGGTTTCAGTTCTCTTCTGGTCTTTGTCCTATACCGCCGACGAAAATGTGGCCAACAGCGTTATTTATAAAATCGGCGTCTTTATTGAACCGGTTACCATGTGGTTCGGGCTGCGCTGGCAGACCTTTATGGCCTTCGTCGCTTCCGCCATGGGCAAGGAGGCCGCCCTGGGCGTATTGGCTTCTTTGTTCAGCGCCTCCGGGGAAGCCGCGGGCATCTGGGGCGCCATATCGGGTCAGACCCCGGTAAACGCCGCAACCCTGGGAGGAGCTTTGCTGACCGGCATTTCCAAAGCCGAAGCGCTGGCCTTTACCTATGCCTTTTTCTTTAACGTCCCCTGTCTCATGGCAGTGGCGGCCACCCTGCAGGAAAGCCATTCGCTCCGCTGGACGCTGCGTATTGCCGGGTATTATATCGCAATGGCCTTGTTGATGTCTACCCTTGCCTATCATGTCGGGCTTTTAATTTTTTAGGGGGGACGGCTTGCGTTGGCCGTATAAAATCATCAACTCTTCATGCGGTAATTAAGGAGAACGAAGCCGGCCGTATAGTATACCTGCGGCTGTAGAAGTAATGGGAACGGCTATGATTAAACCAATACTGCCGCTTAACGCTCGTACCACTTCGGTGGCGATCAGATCCAGATTAATGATCTTTATCAAGGACGTATTATAAGCCATAAAGACCAGCATAAGCGGTATGGCTCCGCCGGTATAAGCCAGGATCAAGGTGTCGGCCATCGTACCCATGATATCCCGGCCTACGTTCATACCCGCCCGGATTAAAGACCAAGTTCCAACAGATGGGTTGGCCAGTTTGATTTCTTCAATCGCCGAGGCAATCGACATGCCGACATCCATAACTGCACCCAGAGCCCCGATGATCATGCCTGAGAATAAAATACCCTGGTAGTCGTAGTTTATCTGCTGCGGAATAAACAACAAGCTCTGCATTTCTTCATCGCTAAAACCTGTCAACTGTGCGGCTGAACCTGTAATATAAGCCAGGATTCCTGCTACCAGCACTCCTCCTGTCGTTCCTATGATGGCTGCCAGGGTCTTGAGGTTTCTTCCGGAAATGATAGAAAAGCTTATGATTGATACTATTGTGGAGACCAAAATTGTGGTGAGAATAGGATCATAACCCCGAAAAAACGCGGGAAGCATAACAAAAAAATAGCTGCCCCTGTGATTATTAGAGAGACGACTGATTTTAAGCCTTTTTTGCCGCCCATGACTATCAGGGCGAATACAAAAGCTCCCGCCAGCTGCATTAACTTCTTGTCGCGTACATAACCGGAAATATATGCACCGGTAATTTTATCGCCGTTGCTTTCGAGCTGTACCAGCATTTCGTCTCCGGGACGAATTATGATTTTATGGTTTGGATATATTTGCGCATAAGGAAGTTCCAGGGTCTGTCCATTATACAGACCGCCGTCGATTTGTACGGTGAGAATATAATTCTGACCGTCCGGTTGGCTGTCCAGTACCCGCGCCCTGACGGTTTCAGCCCGGTCTTCGTTCATTTCCGGGCCATTCTGGCCATATGCCGGACTTGTTCCTAATATGATCAGAAAAACAATTCCCAGAACCCATAAAATATTTCGCATTCTATACTCCCTATGCAAACAGACCAGGTATCAAGCTCCTATCCACCGTATTAAAAAATTAACTTGCTATGTAAATATTAACTTTTATCAAAAATGAATCTTTGTTTCAAAATATTAATATTTTAGGATTAAATAAGCTATCAGCAGCAATAAACCTGGTGATTTATAAACAGGGGGTTTCGGAAGAAGACCATGCTTACGACAAGTATGAATATACCCGCAACAAAATCCGGGGGTTTATTTCAGATAAAAATATCTGGATATAGTATTATTGATAACAAGACGAAAAGATGTCTTCCGCTTTTTTAAGCGGTCGGGTTCCTATTGATAAACAGGTGGTTGGTCCCAAGCCCCCGCTTTATTGCAGTTGTATGCTGAAACTGCTCCGCAATTTTTTCCTATGCTTAAACAGCGATTGGTAATTGATTGTAAGATTAATAATAGAACCGGGTAATGCATATTTAGGCACAAATGTTTTTTAGCAGAGGAGTGATAAACAATGCCTGCAAAAGAGAGCCAATATCTCAAGAGCCTGCTGCTGTCACACCCGCTGCGCGAGCAGCTGGTCCGCAGGATATTTGATTCCTGGCAGCTTCCTCCGGAAAGCCGGGGATTAGATCTGGGGTGCGGGCCGGGCCTGTATACGATGATGCTGGCAGAAATGCTGGGACATTCTGCTCATATAACCGGCCTTGATGCAAACGGCGAGTTCTTGGCCCAAGCACGTTGGTTGGCCGGCCAAACCGGTATGACGAACCGGGTTGCTTTTGAGGAAAGTCACGCCCGGAGGCTTCCTTTTGGGGACAAGAGTTTTGATTGGGCATTCAGTATGGACTGTCTAGGCTCTATACCCGAAGATCCGGTAGTATTGTTAAGCGAACTGGCACGGGTGGTGAAGCCGGGAGGATTAATCGCAGTTATGATATGGTCCTCGCAAGTTTTGCTGCCCGGATACCCGCTGCTGGAGGCGAAATTAAACGCTACCGCGGCCGGGATAGCCCCTTATTCTCTCACCATGAAACCGGAACGGCATATCATGTGCGGACTTGATTGGTTTGCACAGTCTGGACTGCAGCCGGCCCGGGCACAAACCTTTGTACAGGATGTTTGTGCTCCGTTAAGACCGGAGATAAAAACGGCCCTGATCGACTTGTTCTCCATGCGCTGGGGCAATCCGGAAGCGGAGCTGAGCCCCATTGACTGGCGGGACTACCAACGCTTGTGCTCAGCGGAATCACCGGATTTGATCCTGGACACCCCCAATTATTACGCATTTTTCACTTATTCCACCTTCCAGGGACGGGTGCATCTATAGGGAAATATTTAGAGCGGACTTGAATGAGAGAATTCTCACTAGGACGTTTCCCGTAGTTTTCCGGGGGAAACTGTTTAAGCTCCGACTATTGTCCGGCAGGTTATCATTTTAATAA
>DHCD01000022.1:29109-31805 GCA_002398105.1 Syntrophomonas sp. UBA4911 | reverse complement strand
TATAAAAAACGATATAGCTGTCGATAACCAGCACGCGGTAACTATTAAGACATGCAAAAGGTTATAATAATATAAAACCTTCACATGGGAGAAAACTTTTTGACTTATATCGGCATAATTTTTGGCATCTATTTTTTTCGCCACCATAGGAATATATCACATTTTAGTCGTCAGGCTGGAGAGATGATTTGGGCCCGGCCTGGCTGGCATTTTAAATCCTGGAGATGAGCCGCCTGTATTTCTCGATAAACAATTCGGTCCGGGTCTCCGCCATGTGGTGGGTCAAACAATTCCTTTATCAGCCTGTGGTCCGTAAAGGAATTGTTTGACCAGCACCAGCGTACCGCCCGGAATTAAGGAGGCAATGGAATGGACAAAAAACAGGGACGTTTTTATTGGCATGCCGGGCTGCTGGCTCTGTGTCTGGGGTTATTCCTGGTTTCCCCGGCTGCGGCCTTGGAAACCAGGAGCGGCAATATGGTATATGTGCCTGATGGCTCGGTCAAAGGGCCGCTGTTTGTTTCCGGCGAAAATCTTACCATTGATGCCGATGTAGACGGTGATGTTTTTGCAGCCGGGCAATCAGTGGTGGTCAACGGCAATGTGAACGGGGACGTCATAGCCGCCGGAAACTCGGTCAATGTGAATGGGGCCGTCACCGGAGACATCCGCGCCGCCGCCAATACCATTGAGCTTAACGGAGCAGTGGGCGGAAGCATTACCGGCGCCGGCAACAACATTTTTTTACGCCGGGAATCGCAAATCAGCCGTGATGCTTTGCTTCTGGGCAACACGGTAAATATTTCGGGAGCGGTGGCCGGTCAGGTCATGGGTTTTGCCAACCAAATGGATATCAACCATTCTATTGCCGGAGACGTCATGCTATGGGACGTTAAGCGACTGTCCATAGGTCCCTCCGCCGTCATGGGGGGGAAGGTCGCCTATCGTTCCGCCCAGCAAGCCCAAATTGACCCTGCAGCACAAGTCGGTTCGGTCACTCGGCTGACTCCGCCGCCCCGGCCTGAGCGAACCGGCGTGGAGGCATTTTCCTGGTGGGGGTCACTGCTGTGGTTTGCTGCCGGGCTGCTGCTGTGGGGCGGGCTGTGCCTGCTGTTCCCCAGGCTGTTTCCTCATCTGGAGAAAACGACCGGAGAATGGCGCTGGGCTACCCTGGGATGGGGATTCTTAGCCCTTCTGCTGATTCCGCTGGGTTCCATCCTGTTAATGATAACCGTCGTCGGTATACCCCTGGCTTTCATCCTGTTGGTCGCTTACATTTTAACCCTTGCGTTGGCTAAGATTATGGTCAGCGATATGGCAGCCAGATACGCAACCCGGCGCTGGGCCTGGGAAAGCAGGTTTCCGCTGGCGGTACCTTTCGCCGCCGTATTTCTGGTTTTTATTATTTTAGGCAAGATTCCTATTTTAGGTTTTATTCTCAACCTTATTCTGATTTGTTTGGCCCTGGGCGTTTTGATACTATCAATATACAATAACCGTAAAACACCCCCGGCATTGCCGCTTCCGCCTGCATCGGCCAGCGAATAGTCGGAGAGAAGGGGGCAGCGGTAAATGATATTGGCTGCTCAGTATCTTTACCGCTCCCAAAGCTGCCGTTGCCGTTTGGGTTAAAAAAGGGTGCATTTATTACACCCTCTGCAATCTCCTTTTTTGACAGAGCAGCGACGGCTTTCAATATCCATGATTTTCAGAACAAATTGAATTCCATAAGGATACTCCTTTGCGCGGCAATTCTATTGCAATAGAACGTATGTTAGGTTTACCCCTTTTCGTTTATGAATTACCCTTTAGTTGGCCCGGCTTCTGGGGTGGATTTGTTCTCTTCAGATTTGCTTGCGAGCCTTTGCCAGGGTAAGTTGAAGCATTATAGGCAGGTAAAGAACATCCTGATTAGGTCAGAATTTCGACATACCCTTCTGTTCCATTTACCCTGATTCTCTGGCCATCCTGGACCAGCTTGGTGACATTTTCCACCCCTACGACTGCCGGAATACCATATTCACGCGCAATGACAGACCCATGCGTCATCAGTCCGCCCACTTCCGTCACCAAGCCTTTGACCGATACAAAGAGCGGTGTCCAGCCCGGATCAGTAAATTTGGTAACCAGGATATCACCTCTCTCTATAATGGCGTCCTCCAGTTTTAAGACCACCCGTGCCCAGCCTTCTATGATGCCTGTTGAAACGGGAGTGCCCGCCAAAGCGCCTTGAGGAATGGGACCGGTGTCATATTTACCTATTATGACCTCTCCTTCGGACGTCATCAAACGCGGCGGCGTCAGCTTCTCATAGACCTCATATTCCGCTTTTCGCCTGGTTATAATGCCATAATCAAGTTGGCTGGTTTTAACTGCCTCCCGAAGTTCCTCAAAGGTCAGGTAATAGATGTCCTCCTTTTTCTGGATAACCCCCTTTTGCACAAGCTTACCGGCCTCCTTCAGCAATGCCTGCTTATAAATATAGTTACGTTGGATATGCATATATTTGGGATATTCCCGGTAGCCCACTAAATTGCGCACCATACTGATCTTCTTTCCCGCCTTTTTGGCCTTTCCCTTGCCGCCGGGCAATTGCTCCAGTCGGATTAAGAGCTCCTGTTCCTTCTGCTTCGCTTCCTTAAGCCCTTGCTCAAATTTAATCCTGTGGGCACCCGGCTCAAAGTTCCTGATGTTGC
>DHCD01000022.1:0-28882 GCA_002398105.1 Syntrophomonas sp. UBA4911 | reverse complement strand
ATCTCACCGGAACAACGCATGCCGTATTTTTCAAGGTACGCCTGCATGGATTTGCCGACCGCCCTACCGCCTTCAAGTTTGGCCAGGTCATCAAAAAAAGTCTCATCACTGGCATGATTAAAATATTCAATAACCGCCGGATATTTCCGGACGGCATCGGCTACATCCAAAAGTTCAAGCCCCATTTCGGATGTAATGTTGTTTTCTACCGACTGAGTGAGTATAGGGACTGTACCTTTTTCTCCCAACCATTTTTCCATTTTTTTATTGATCCAATTTACTGTCAGCATCCCCGCCAACCATGCTGCTACGCTTTGGGGATTAGCCATGATTTCCATTGATCGTTTATCTTCCTGTAAAATAAAATCAAAAAGTTCATCTCCGCATACATTGGCAATCCTTTGCTGCAGATCCCTGACTGACTTCTCGTTACGGGATATGTTATTTTTAATAAGCGCGGGATTGTTTTTATGATAGATCTTTAGGATCTGAACGGGAAGTTTCCAGGATATTCCCTGTGCCCCCATGCGGAATGCTCTCTTCCCCCGCGCCCGCGGTAAAGTCTTTAAAAATTGTTTTCGCTTGAATAAATTTAGCAGGGCGCTTTTTATCAAAGGATCGAATTGTCCAAACATTCTCAATGCCATTTTTCTCCCTACCGGCGAAGCAAGATCATAAGTGAAATCGCAAAATAACCTTCCACCGGCTTGGCTCAGTGTATTGTTCCTGAATAAAAGTTGGCAGAAGAACATTCCCAATGGTTTGAGGGGTTCGGTCATCATCTCAATATGGCCAAAGGATACATATACACGGTCTTTTCCATCGTTTACATTAGGTATGGGGTATAAGGTGGTAATAGGACGGCTCTGAACGATATAGAAGGTATCTTCATAAAGGCACCACTCAATGTCCTGGGGGGAGCCAAAGTAGGCTTCGATCTTCCTGCCCAGGCCTTCGAGCTGTAAAATCTGCTCGTCCGTCAGGGTTTGCTTATTCTGCCGCTGAGGCTTGATCTCCCGTTTCTGGGTACCTCCTTTTTCCAAGGCATAGATGGCCAGCTTTTTGGTGGATATCTTCTTATCAAGGATTACGCCCTCCCTCACCTTGTAGATGTCAGGATTCACCAGGCCGGAGACCAGGGCTTCGCCCAGGCCGAAGCCGGCGTCAATGGACAGCACTTTGCGGTTGGAGGTGACAGGATCAGCCGTAAACATGATTCCGGATGCGTGAGGAAAAACCATCTTCTGAACTACTACCGCTAGATGCACCTTACTGTGGTCGAAACCGTTTTGTATGCGGTAGGTTACGGCCCGGTCGCTAAACAGCGACGCCCAGCACCTGTTGACATGCTTAATGATGGCGTCTTTCCCTATAATATTCAAATATGTATCCTGCTGACCGGCGAATGAAGCGGTGGGCAGATCTTCCGCGGTGGCGCTGGAGCGCACCGCATAGGCATTCTTTTCGCCCAGCAAGGCGATGTACCGGCCGATTTGCTCTTCAATTTCTTTGCGGGTATCGGTCTTGTCAATGACCGCGCGAATCTTCGCGCTTATCCGTCCGATTTTTCCCAGATCGCTTGGGCGTAGAGAAGACAGCTGATCCAGAAGCTGGTTAAGTTCTTGATTGTCCTCTATTATTCTTTTATAGGCTTCAGTAGAAACGCAAAAGCCCGACGGTACACTAATCCCTGCAATTCTGGACAGTTCCCCCAGGTTAGCGCCCTTGCCGCCGACTAGGGCGAGCTTGGTTTTATCTATTTCATTGAAACCCAATACATATGAACTCATATTTAACCTCTTTAACCCTGATGTCAGGCCCAAGAATCAACAATTTACGAAGTATAAAGTGACCATCTGGGGTTCGTTTATACGGTTTTCTTTAACTAAAGGATTACCATTGAACCGTAACTTTGCTAAAAGCAACCACATGTATTTATCTTTTTCAATATTTCATAATTGCATTATTCCACCACCGCACAGGCAAAATGGGCATGTTCCTGAGCATGGTAGTTGCCCGGGTGGTCCTGGAAATAGAGTTTTTCAATATCTGAAGGGCTTAAATTCTCCTCAAGACGCAGCCCTAAAGCGGCCAGTTCGTGAGACAACGTCGACGGGTCAAACCCGGATTTCATTGTTTCACCGGTTTTATGAGACCACAAAAACCACTGTCCCCGCGGAGCTACTTTGGCAGGGTCAAAGGCATCGGTATCCAGGTAATCAAAAATGACAGTACTGCCTTTGGGGGCGATAGCTGCAACTTTCCGCAGGGTAGCCAATATGGTTTCACGGGGCAGATAGTAAGTGACACCCAGCCAGTTAAAAAAGCCCAGAATTTTCGGATCATACCATGAATTTTTAAGCTCCTCATCAAGTCTCTGATGCGTAAAATCTACCGGAACAAAATGTAGTGTTTGGGGAATCTCCCAACTCAATTCAGTGATGCGTTGACGCTTAACAGTCTGGGTAGCCGGATGGTCCACCTCAAACACCTGAAGCTTATCCATCAGTGCCGGGCATCGGAAGGCAAATGTGTCCATCCCTGCTCCCAAGATCACATACTGCCTGACTCCCTTCCCGACAGCCTCCACCAGGTTATCTTCGGTATACCTGGCCCTGCTGACTGCCAATGCAAGAGCTCCATGCGCATGCATATACCAATCCACGGCCGACGTTGGGCTGGAGATCAAGTTCAGGTCTTTGGGAGCAATAGCTTCAAAAGTACGTTTAAAACGCCGGGGAAGTAAAAGTTTTATTATGGAGGAGAAAGTCTTGCGGGAACCTATATAATAGAGCGCCTTATTGGATTTGTATATCATCGCGTCAAATTTTGTGCGTTGCTCGTCTGTAAGCAAGTGACCGGCCAGAAAATCATCAAATATCTTTGGTTCGTCATGCATCGCATGATAGGCTCGACAGTAAGTTATTATTGATGCGGAATAACTTGATTTATTTTTTCCCATTGATATCCCCTCCGATTAATTAATTTCCATATTGGCTTAATCTCCAAGTATGACGTCTCTATCCTCAAACCCCAATACATGCTAACTCGTGTTTTAACCCTTTAACTTGATGTCCCTAACGTGAATCAAAATATTCAATTAATTCTGATGAACGGCAATACCTTCCTTGATTATTTGGACTGCACTTTCCATTTTCTCTAAATACCGGGTTTCGTCGAACCCGCTGTACAGATATTCATTAAAAACGAAGATGTGAATCATTTTTATAACCACTTCGGAATTGATTCCCGGCTTGATAAGGCCGCGCTGTTTATCACGCTCAATCATTTTGATGTGCTTTTCCATGGATGCTCTGAGGAGTTGTAGGATGAAGTCACTGTTATCAATAACTGTTAATGCACCTATCTTGCAATACTCCGGTCTTATTTGGCCTACTTTAAGTGTATCTTTGGCTCTTTGTATAATGGTTTCAAAAAAGCTGGCATCGGGGTTGAAGACTTCTATTATCTCATGTATATCCTTTGATATTTCTTCCGTCATGTAAAGATAAATATCCTCTTTGCCGGCAAAATATTGATAGAAACTTCCCTTCGGTATGCCTGCGTTTTTGACGATCTGGTTAATGGACGCCTCGCTGAATCGTCGGGTAGAAAATTCGTTAACGGCTGCATCAAATATTTTTTGTTTTTTGTCATCACTTAAATTGTAAAAGGTGCTCTTAGGCATATTTTTTCCTCCTCATATGACCATGTGGTCATATTATAAGAGTATTATATGACCACATGGTCATATTGTCAAGACAGATACGTATGAAAAGAAAGAGGCCAAGTTTTTCATCTTTTACAGTCAAACATTATCTATAAATATACAGGGATATTAAAGAATGAGTGACCGTATCCTTGCCCGGTGGCCGAGGGAAATAATACCTCGACTACCAAGCGGGTACGCCTCTCAAGAGGACAGCAGACTTGAGCGTTTTTGGTAGAGCAGGAAGAAGAAAAAGGGAGCTCCAAGGGTAGCTGTAATTATTCCCACCGGAATTTCCAGCGGTTGAAAGAGGGTTCGAGCCAGAGTGTCGCTCATGACCAGCAGCAGACTGCCCAAGATTCCCGATAAAAAAATCAGATAGCGGTAATCATTGCCGATCATCATCCGAGCCAGATGGGGAGCCACAATTCCAATAAAGCCGATGGTACCGGCAACACTTACCGCACTTCCGGCCAGTATTGAAGCATTTATTATAATAAAAAACCGGGAGACTTCGATAGACAGCCCCAGGTTCTTGCCAACTTCCTCCCCCAGCATAAAAAGGTTGATCCGGGGGCTAAGATATACGGCCGCCAGTGCCCCCAGCAAGCTGTATGGCCATATGATGCTGAAATAGGGCCAGCCACGTCCGGTCAGGCTGCCAACCAGCCAAGTATAGGTGATTCCCAGTTCATCACTGTGCAAAATCATAATAGCAGAAGTAAAAGCCGTAAAAAGCGCGCTCAGGGCAACTCCGGCCAGAATAATGGTAACATTGGAGCTGCTGCCTTCCCGCCGGGAGAGGGTATATATAATCATGCCCGCCAGCAAAGCCCCTAAAAAGGCAGCCGGCGGGAGCATTTTAATATTCCCCGGCAGAATACACATAACGATAACCGCAGCCAGGCCTGCTCCGGAATTTGCTCCGATTATATTGGGCGAAGCCAGAGGATTGCGCAAGAGTCCCTGCAAGAGGGCGCCTGCGATCCCCATATTCAGGCCTACCAAGGCTGCAACCAAAGTACGCGGCAACCTGACGTTTAATAGAATATGGCGGGTCAGCCGGTCGGGGCAATTCCCGGTTAAGACCGCCAGGGCGTCCGGCAGAGAGAAATGCAGAGTGCCCTTGAATATGCTGAATACCGTGGCTAGAATCACAAGCAAAGTAAAGCAAGCAATCAAAAACAAGCGCCGGCTGTGTTTTGAATACTGCCTGCGACCGCCGACGCATCGGATCCGGTTTTCCATGTCTTTTTACTCAAACGCTTCCGGAGCAATCAATTGGGCGGTCACATCCAGAGCTTCTAATCCGTTGATCTTGCCGGGGGCGATATTGGCGGGAACAATAATAAGCTTGCCGTTTTTCACCGCCGACAACTGTTTCCACATCGGATCGTTCTGATAGATGGCCAGCAGTTCTTCCGGGCTCATACTCTTGGCTGCGCCGGTATTCTGGCTTTGATTTTCAGCTGGGCCGGGACCGTTGCTGTTCGCTCCCGCTCCCTGGCCTTTACCTTTACCCTGCCCGTCGCCGGATCTGAAGCCCGGCTGCAATACCAGAACGGCGTCCGGATCTTTTTGAATAATGGTTTCTATATCGAAGGTAATAAAGCCGGATTTGGCCGTATCGGATACTTTTAAAGGCACAATGTTTTCAATACCCAGATCGCTCAGCAATCTGCCCCAGAAGCAAAAAGATTGCGCGGCCAATATGTTTTGGCTGCCCCCCTGAATAAACAGCGCGGTCTTGATCGGCGATCCGGCTATTTTCTCACGCAGCCGGGCTGACTTTTCCTCAACTTTTTTAGCATAGGCTGCGGCTTCCCCCTGGCGGTTAAGCACCTCGCCGATCAGGTCTATTCTGCCCACCAGTTGGTCTTCGGCTTTGCTGGGGTCGACGCAGACCACAGCCGCTCCGGTGGCTTCCAGGCTGTCGAGAATGGCGGCGTGGTTTTTGGCATGGGCAATAATCAGGTCGGGAGCCAGTTTGTTGATCATTTCAATATTGGGGGTGTTTTCGAAGGAAATGCCCGGCAGATCCCTAGCTTCCGGGCGGGATATCACGTATTCACTCACCTTTCCCACCGGAACCACTCCCAGGTCAAAAACAATCTCGGTCATGCTTGAGTTCAGGGCCAAGACTCGTTTGGGCTCTTCGGGAACCTGAACCTCCCGTCCCAGATCATCGCGGACGATACGGACTTCGCTTTGCTTGTCGTCGCTGTCGGTGGCGGCTTGCTGGGGTTGCGTCCCGCATCCCGCCATGGCGGCAGATAAGAATACCGCAATAAAGCCGATCAATAAATATTTACTTTTAACCATAAATCTACCTCTCCCCCATTTTTTTAATCTCGACCCAATGGGCGGGTTCGCCTTCGACATCAGCCAAGAGCCGGTAATTGGCTATACCGGTCTTTTGCAGCACTGCTTCCAGCTCCGCTCCTTTTATAAACCCCTTTTCGCCTTGGGCCTGCAGTATTCGGCGTTTCCTGCCTTGCAAGCCTTTGCGCATATCGTCCGGCGTATAGCGCCCCAGGCCGCCCCCAACAAAAGCAACCCCGCCTGCTTTCAGGACCCGGTTTATTTCCTGCAAACCTTTAACCTGATCCTTCCAAAACCATAATGAACCGCGGCTGATAATTAAATCAGCGAAATCATCTTCAAACGGAAGGGCGGTTACATCAGCGCCCACGAAATGAACCGGATTTTTCAATTTATTGGCGGCGGCGTTATTCCTGGATTTGTCCAAGGCCTCGGGATCCAGGTCTACAAAATACATCTCCAGTTCAGTAATTTTCGCCAGCTCAATTCCCAAATATCCATGGCCGGTACCGATATCCAAGCATTTGCCGTTAGTAATCTGATAATCGTCCAGAATCTGCCGGGCGATCAAAGGATAGACCGGCCTTAAATGCTCAAATGAATCGGACATTAAAAACACCCCGCTTTCAGAAATATGAATGAAAAGTCAACTGACTTCCGAAGGTAAAATAACCGGGCAGCCATAGTCGCTCAAATGATAGATCCGGGCGGAAACATCATAGACATCCTTTAAGAGGTGACTAGTTATAATATCCTCGGCCTGCCCATAGGCTCGGATATATCCTTCCTTAAGAACCACGAAATGGTCGGCTACGGTCATGGCTTGATTGATATCATGCAATACCAGAATGAACGTCTTGTTAAACTGCCAACGGACTTGCTTGATGATCTCCAGCAGGTACCACTGATATTTTAGATCCAGATAGGTAATGGGCTCGTCAAGCAGGACAATGTCCGTATTTTGAGCCAGAATCATGGCTATCCAGGCTCGCTGGCGTTCACCTCCCGATATTTTATCCAATGGCCGCTCCCTCAGGGACCCCAAATTCATATACTCAATGGCCCATTCAATGAATTTTTTGTCGTCTTCTTTCAGAAACCAGCCGAATTGCTGATAAGGGCTTCTGCCCATAGCGACCAGTTCATAGACGCTGAACTGCTGGATCGCTTCCAGATTCTGCGGCAATAAAGCAATATGGCGGGAAATCCACTTGCGGTTTTTACTGCGGATATCTTCGCCATTAAGCAGCACCTGACCGTTATCGGGCGGCAAAAACCCGTTCAGGCAGCGCAGGAGAGTGGACTTGCCGGAACCGTTGGGGCCTACCAGAGCTACGATCTGGCCTTCGTTGACGATCATGCTGATTTCTTTTAAAATCATTTGATTCTTATAGGAAAAGCTCAGGTTTTTAATATGTAACATGTGATTACCTCATACTGGTTTCAGGCTTGAGTCCCTCTGATAACCTCCAGGTAACGCTCCCAGCCTTCCCAGCGCAAGCCGACCCGGTTCTCTGCCAATAATGGGGGAATCGCCACCTCCGGCGAGGCGGGAACAAAAGACTGCAGGGCCAGGTATTCCTGAACCTGCCGGGACAGCAGATAATCCCCGGTTTCCAACAGGCGCTCATCGGCGTTTTTGCTCCATACCATGACCTGGGGCATGCAAAAGACGCCGTCTTCAGGCCAAAGCAAGCGGGTATTTTTATTGCGTGAAATACGGGCAAAAGCAATATTGGTTATTCCCAATGGGTATTGGCCATCGTCGACGGCGTTGACAACATCTATCGGAGCTCCCTGATGGACGACGTTCCGTTGAAAATTATCGAATTTATCGGGGTAATGGGCTGCCATGAAGGTCCTGACGATCTTGGACACCATCCGGTACTCGTCCGGCATGAGGATCTTACTGCGCCAGCGGGCATCCAGCAATTCTTCCCAGATGCGGGGAAGATCTTTTTCATCCAGTAGATTTTGATTGTAGAATATGACGAAGGGAATAATTACGAAAGGATGAAAATACCCTTTGGGGTCGGTGAATCCGGCTTCAACCAGTTCTTCACGCAATGGAAAACGACCCGGCAGAGCACGAAAGTTATCATAAAGGTAATCTTCCGGCAGCTCGGCAAAATCATTGACATGGCCGATCACTAAATCCGGAATGTCCTGATTGGCCGCATACATTTGCAAGAGGCCTTCCTCCGTGGGCCGGTGCGGCTGAGTCTCAATCTGAACCGTCAGGCCGTACTTTTCCTGCATTTGCCGGCTGTGTTCCTTGAGCATTTCTTCCAGCGTTCTACTGATGTTTAACGGACAATGTACCAGTATTTTGGCCATAACACCACTCCTCCTTGCCATCCTTTGGGTCGATAGTATTTCCGTTGCGCAAATGATCTCTCAAGCGGGACAGGTATTTTTCCACTCTCAGCAGATCCGCCAGTATTTTTTGCTCGGTGGCGGTAGTCTGATAAAGCTTGTCCATACCGCCGTTTTTCATGACCACCCTTTGGCGGGCCATTAAAATAAGGGTAGGATCATGAGATACCAGCAGGACCACCTTGCCCTTCCCTTTAAGAATTTCCAGCGCTTGCAGGCGGTCAATGCCGGCGTTTTCGATCTCGTCGATCAATACTATTGGGGCCTGACTGATCATTGCCACGTCGGCCACCATCAAAGCCCGGGACTGTCCGCCGCTTAAACGGGTCAAATTATCCGTAAGGGAAACCGGTTCGCCGGATAATTCGTTGCACATGGACAAGACCTCCCGGATGATTTGCCGCGGACTCCCAATGCTGCGCACCTGGGTGTGCATGATCAGGAATTCTTCAATGGTCATATCAATGACAAAATTCATGTTCTGCGATACCTGAGCGACCAGGTGCCGCAAATTCCTGACTTCGACGCTTTGCTGCAGAGTCTGGCCGTCAATCAGGATAGAGCGCCCGGTCAGGGTTTCGCCATCAGCATATTGCTCAATATCGGATATCAATTGGGTTTTGCCGGACCCGGTAGGCCCGACCACGCCCACTACTTCGCCTGCCCCAATATCCAGACGCTGTACTCTTTCGGGATGGCCGTCTTTATCCAAACCACCGGTTATAGTTATCTTTTTTAGCATTGCTCCAGGCCCCCGAAGTCGACTTTTTTTACATTTCCCATTTGATATGTCCTGCCGACGATAGTTTCACCCGCACAGTAGGAACAAACGGCGGCCGGCATGGGATATTTCAATTCTTTGCCGGTAATGGTTTCAAGCGGCCGGCTCTTGAGTATTTCGTTTTTAAGCCTGATTGAGCCCTGACCGGTCAAGCCGTTAAAATCTAAAATCCTGGCCCGGGGATTGACCGTTTCCACCTTATACCGGAATACCTCCCTTTCGGCCTGGGAGACGATATCGCCCTTGGTAACAACCACAATATCCGCCGTGCTTAACATCGGCCCCACTTTTTGGGGAGTTTCCATTCCGATCAGATTATCAATCACACAAACGGACAGGCAACCATAAACAGCCGGGGCACAGCGATGGCACAAACCGGCTGTTTCCAAAACCAAGATATCAGCTTGCCGGGCTTGCGCCCAGCGTTCGATTTCCTCCAAATTGGCCACATAAAAATGATCGGGGCAGATATAATCACTCAGGCCTACCGCCACCGGAATATTCAGACGTCGATAGCGAGCGTCGTCGGAAGTCCGCAGGCAGTCTATTTTACAAGCTGCGACCGACCTCCCGTCTTTCAGAAGATGGCGGATCGTATGCAGCATGACCGAAGTTTTCCCTGAAGATGGAGTTCCGGCAACAATAACAAAGCGCAATTTTATCACCTGCTTTTATGCCCTGAGCGGGCTTACTCTGATTTTCTCATCTAAAAACTCAAGCATTACCGGAGACTAATAATATTATGCCGGGTATTCCTAATATTGCAGAAAATTACAATCAACATAATGCAACAAAACATAACTTAAGCCGGGATGCTAAACGGATAATATTGATATTATCATTTATATTAGCGAATTATGGGCATAAGTCAATATAAAGATGAAAAAAGTTTATTAATGTTATGTTTTGTTGATTTATGAGTCGGAATTGAATTATACCTGTTTGCGGATGTCTATGGAGGAGACCATGATTCAATATTTCCCGTGGCAGCCACCCGGCAGGAAAGCCATTAACTCCGATGGACGCTGCATGTTGTCGGGCATTATAGCGCGGTGACCTTGTTGATGTCCACACTTACCTATCATGTCGGATTTTTGATTCTTTACCGGGGCGGTAATTTCCTATTTAGATACGATTGCAGGGCCCGGGCGAATTCCTCGGGCCGCTCCTTTTGCGGCCAATGTTTACATCCTTCCATCAAGTACAGCTCACAATCGGGAATCCTTTTACTGGCAAGGACAGCGCCCTTTACCGGAACCGCCTTATCAAGACTGCCGTGTATAAGCAGCGTGGGAAGATTTATTTCTTCAAGCCGCCCGAACAATTGCGTAGTAAAGCCGGTGGGCGTGATTTCGCTTCTTTGAAAGGATATGAAAGGCTTTCCCGCCCCCGGCTCCAGCATGGCATTTTGCAGTTCAGTGATTAAAGCCCCGTTCAGCTTGGAACTGTCGCCGAATAGATTATATTTAAGCGACCATCTGATGATAGAGGGGTACCTGCCCGTCCATGCGTACAGATTATCGTTGAGCTTTGAGCGAATATACCAATAGGTCAGCCGATGCCAGGGCAATTTATCAAATAACCCCCATGCGTCAACCGGCACCAGAATTTTGATAAACTCCGGGTATGTAAGCGCCATATTCAAACATATGCCTCCACCCAGGGACAGTCCGGTCAGGATGACCGGAGCGCCCCCAAGCGCCGCAATGATGCCCTTTACAATATCGGTATAGAAAGCCAGGGTGTACTCGCCGCTTATCCGGTCACTCGCGCCGTATCCCGGCAAATCAGGCGCAATGACCCGGTAACGGTCGGACAGCAAAGGGATTGTCTCAGCCCATGAAAGCATGGCCGAATCTACACCGGCGCCGTGCAGCAAGACTATAGTATCTTTACCGCCGCCCGCACAATAGCAGGTTATACCTGCGCCATTCACCCGGATACGCTTTATCTCAATTGGGTCAATCATCTGGATTACCTCCGCAGAACGATATACCTCATTCCTTAGATCTGGGCAAAAATATCTTCCAACGATATTTCCAGCCCCGCAAAAGCCAAGGAAAAATCGCTAAACTTCCGGCGATAGGAATCCCCACTTTTACAGTCGGAGCAATCCGAAAGGCCGCTTATACTATATATATTATCGGTATGCCGCTGAGCTTCTGCTCCAGGATTTCCCTCAGATATGCTTCGGCCTGCCGCCGGCTCTGGGGATTGTAGCAGTATTTGCCTCGTCCTCTCCCGGTCATAAGCGATTTATCGTATAATTGGACGGCCCCGGGAAAGGCTTCGGCATTTATAGCCCGGTGGATATAGCTGTAAGTCATAAAGATAATTTCAATGAACAATTCCTGCTTGAGCTTAGCAGGGAGTTCATCGGCCAGTTGCTGAATGAGCTGCCCATAAAGTTCTTCCCAGTTATCCATTAATACTACCGGAGCTATCAAAAGCCCCACCTTGTAGCCTGCGGCATGCATTTGACCCAGGGCCCGGATTCTTCCTTTCAAGGAGGAAGTGCCCAATTCCAGCCTTTGAATGATCGGCTGGGGGTTGACGCTCATGCGCATGATGGTCCTGCCCCCATGATTCAAAGGGAGCAGAGCCTCCACCATATCGAACTTGGTGGGAAAGGTGAGATAGCCTTTTTTACTTTTGCCGAAGCTTTCTATGGTCCATTCCAGGTTGCCGGTGATGGTATTCTCCAATACCAGGTCGCTGTTGCTGCCGATCTCAAAGGTTAAATCCCGGGGTGAACTGCAGGCGGTTTTCATTATTTTGTCCAGCATTTGCTCGCGATTGACAAAAAGCCGCAAATACGAGCATTTATTGTAATTGCACACCAGATAGCAATAAAGGCACATAGCGCTGCAGCCGGATGAGGTGTAAGGCACCAGAAAATCCGAGACTTTATGATTGGGAGTATATTTTAAACTTTTGCGCACCCCCAGGATCAGATAGCGTTTCATGCGCACAAATTCCCGGTTGGGATTCTTGCGCAATTCTTCAATATTATTATGGTTCTCAATAGCTGTCCAGGGTATATGCGCAAATTTCTCCCGCAGCTGCCTCCCCAGTTCATAGTCCAAAACCGGAGGCTCATAATATATTTTTTCCGGAAACAACAGCCCACCTCCCTGGGATTATTATCTCAAGCGGCGATCTTTTATATCCGGATTGATATAATAAAAAAGCCTTTGTTTCTATGACAGAGACAAAGGCTTTTAGCCTGCCGGTCTGGCAGGCAATTTACCTATTGCGTTTTCTCTAAAGTAAAGCGCCAGGCACAGAACCACTGATCAGGATGGGCGTCAGGCGGGCAGCCTATACACTCCGTTGTAATTCTTGAATCTATTGATCGCGCAAAAGACGAATATTCAACCAAGCCGGCCGATTTACAGGGGTAATCGTCCAGGTTCTGGCGTTTCCGGGCTGATTGAACCCGGCAGTCGTTCATTTGAAAAATTATGCTATCAGGATTTTCATCTATAATTGACTGCATATTGATTCTGGCGTACATTCTAAACTGCAGTGCCATTTTGAGTCCCTCTAAGCCTGATTTCTCCGGCAGTTTTAAATAGCGTTTAATTGACCACGCCTCAAAGGGTGAAAACCTGGTCCAGCATGAATCATTACAACGCTTGGCCTCCCCCATTCCATATTTGAATTCCACCGTCTGAAACCAGATGCCATCATTGGCTAACCAGTTGTTGGATATATGTTTGAGCAGTTCCAGCAGCTTTTCCCGCGGCATCTCCAATAACGGTTTCGGTATTGCTTCCGCCATATCAATACCAAGAAATGGGGATAAGCGATTCATCTGGGCATTAAAGCTTTTCGGATAAGCGGTATCCATGATATCCAAAGCTCTGGCAAAGCCCATCTGATGTTCCACTTCCATAAACCATATTACATGATGCACTATTATGCGGTGAAACATATCCAGCGCAAGCCTGCCCAGATCCTTTTGGCTGAGTCCATCATCCCAATTATTTGGTCGTTCCACTTCGGCCCCTCCCCCCTAAAATTGACTTAAAATCTGCCAATAACCAACCATTTAAGCTCTGCGCTTTAGCCTCTTGGATTTAAGGCAGGAAAATCCCTTCCGGATCAACTTTGTTATATAACAGATCAAGCTGATGATATGTCGGCGCCTTGGTTTCACCGCTCACCAGGGAAATATTCAAATCAAAATCCACGTTATTTTTTACATCTTCTACGGAAAAGCCGGGATGCACCGTATCCAAATACATCAGCCCCGTTTGGTCGAAGCGAAAAACGGCCATGTCGGTGATAACCGCGGTTGGGCCGCCCCTAAAGAATTTCCCGTATACTTCCCTTCTGGGCGCCCAATCGCCCGACGGCCATTTTTTGATTCTCCAGCCCGGCGAAGTAACATAGTCGACATTTTCGCGGAAACGGCGTTTTTCCTGATTCATAATAAATACGGTCCGGGCCGCATAGGAGTTTATGTCAGCGTTTCCGCCGCTGCCGGTAAATCTGACTTTAGGGCTATTATAATCACCTATAACGGTGGTATTAAGATTGCCATACTTGTCAATCTCAGCCCCGCCCAAAAATCCCAGATCAACATAGCCGCTGTGGAGCTGACCATAGAAAGCTTCATACAGCCCGCCCGCTTTGGCGCATTGATAGCAGCAGCGGGCATCCCCGACTGAAGTAGGCAAGTCTATCGGCCGCCCGTCAATGGAGCCGGCTTCATAGATACACCTGCTGTTGGGGGCGTGGGTATACTGCGCCAGGGTTATGGCCAGCATGGGTAAACCGGTACCGGCAAAAACAACGTCGCCGTCATTAACTTCTCTGGCAGCAGCGGCTGCCAGCAGATCAATAGGCTTAAATTCCCCTACTTTCGCATATTCATTACTTGCATCCATTTATCTTGTCCCCCTTTTTACACTGGTGGAATATCCCAATAATTGGCTGGCTCTTAATAGTTCCATACGTTTGGCGCCTAATTTTTGCAGGTACTCTTCCTGGCTGTCAACGCCGAATATCCATTCGTCCGCCCATTGGTCGAATTGTTCCTGAGTGCGGGTGGCGGCGTTAAAGTTTCTCAGGAAATCAGCATCGGTGTCATAGTAATATTGAGAGCCGGTTGGATGTGCCGCCCAGGGGCATTTTACTACATAGTCAATTTCGTAGCCGGTAGCCAGATTCTGGGTAGGATCGCGGCGCAGGTATTCATCCGGCACTATTTCTTCACAAATCACGATAACCGTTTCCGCAGCTTTAATAACATCCGCGTCATTGTAGGTCTGGGCCAGTACGCGAACGGTTCCTTCGCTGCCGACCAGGGGCGCGTAAACCAGTGCGACTTTAGGATTAATAGCCGGCATGAGCAGCAATTCCCCCATGTCATAGAACGGGTCCCGGACAATCTTATATTTTTCGCGGGCTACATAGGGATCAGAGCCGTCACGCTGCCCGGCTCTTGCAAATCCATCATACTTGGGATTTAGAATGTCAGTTCCCATAGCCAGTGCCGTAGGGAAGAACGGAACCCCGATCGCCCCTGCCTGAATGCGGGCTACGGCATGACCATGGCTATAGTCGTCAACAATAATTTGGCCCTCACACTGTTTACGCGACAGGTTAACACCCGTCTTGCCCAGCAGTTCCTGACCCATCCAACTGCCTTCCCACATCTTCACACATCCTGCTCCGATCAAGACCTCGCTATGAAAACCGCCTTGTACTTCAAATAGATGCAGGTTCTTCTTACCTTGACGGACCAATTCATAACATAAGGCTACCGGGCGGCGCCATATAGTAAAACCGCTAAAGGCTATACAATCGCCGTCTTGAATAAGCCCGGCCGCCTCTTTTAATGCAATAGTATTGATTTTACCCAAATTAAAGCCTCCTCGTATAATTTAATAGGAAATTATTTTCTAAATTGTTAAACATAAGTAATGACTTCAGGGGTAATGCTTAAATAGTCGGGGCCTTGCTCAGTCATTACGAAGCTGTTTTCGGTTCCGATAGCGCCTTCAGGGAAAACCAGCTTAGGTTCCAGGGCAAAAGTCATCCCCGGCACAATAGGGGTTTTGATTCCTTTGGCCAGTATGGGCAGTTCATCCAATTCCAGGCCTATTCCATGACCAATAAATTTAACTCTTTCTTCCTTAAAGCCCATAAAATTATCTTTGTATCCCATCTCTTCAGCTAATTTTACCGCCAATAAATAAGGTTCCTCCGCCGGAGTTCCGGGTTTAACAGCTTTAATTACTTCCCTTTGAATAAATAACGCATCTTCAAATGCCCTGACCATCCGCGGCGTAAGTTCCCCGATGCAGAATATACGGGTTTGATCGCCGGTATAGCCATGAATCACACAAGTATAATCAATCAGGACGACCTCATTGCGGTTAATTTTCTTCCATCCGGCGCCATGGGGATGGGTGACAGCGACCCCGGGGCCCCCAACCGGCCCGTCAAAAAAACTCGGAAAAGCCCCGCTGCTTCCTGTACACGTATTTCCCAGGAAAAGCTCCTGATTAAACGCCCGCATTTTGCAGCAGCCTGAATACCCCCGCTTACGCATCTCAGCTTCAAATAATGCTGCCAGCTCAATTTCCAACATTCCTTCCCGCAAAAATGACGGTACCGCCAAATGGGCTTTATCTATTACATTGAGCGCCTCGCCCAAGAGCTCTATTTCATATGGCGACTTAATAGAGCGGATTTCCTTAATTGAAGGAGAAATATCCTTAAATTCAGTGTCCGGGAAAATTTTTTGATACATTTTAAATAAGTTCATCGGCAATACATCCAACTCAAGTCCCAGGCGGTCATGATTGGTGTAATTAAAGGCGGCAAGAATTCCCGGTATCTCTTTAGGGCTATTAAGGGGAACGATATTTTTCAGCGGCGACTCAGCCATACCGCGCTTCAAGCTTTTCTTGATCATAAATACCGGGTCTCCGCCGACGGGGACATAAAGATAGGCTGTCTGCACGGTCCCGGTAAAGTAAAACAGGTCACTGTTGAGTACGATAATGGTTCCGTCTAATTTTTCTTGCGCCATTTTCCCCTGAAGCCTGGCAATTCTTGCTTCTATTTCTGATGAGGGAGTTAATCTCATCTCCATTTCTTCCTGTCCTCCCTTCCCTTAAAATAAATCGTTAATTCTTATGGATTGACCGGTTCCTATAGTTCACTATTGGGTACTATGTCTATCAATATGCCTGCCCGAATGAGTTCCTGGACTATTTCCTCGTCCAGCTCCTGGGGAGGAATGATTACTATGCCGTCTGATTGGATTCTTACCTGAAGCCAATCGTAATTCTGTACATTGAGATATTGATTAACCTCCAACGGGAGTAGTATCTGACCATTTTCATCAATCGTTATAGTTGTTTTAACAGTCATATTATCGACTCCTCTCTTAAAAAATACGGTTGGCAGGTTAATGCCAACCTGTAAACTCTAAATATTAATGCGATATATTTGATCACCTCCTTTATTCGTTTAGTTAACTAGCAGTTCAACATACGATTTTAAAAATCAGCTCTCCGGCTCTTTCACTTTACGACTGATAAACCAGCATATACTGGATTCAATCTTTTATATAGCAACTATCATGCCAGTTAAACCCGCCTTCTCTGTTCCCTGAAAATCGGGGATTACAGGACCTTTAGCCACATATCTCCGTCTCAACTGTTGCAGCGACTCAACAAATCGGCGGTTTATCTGACTCAGGCCTTGATACAACAACTATTGCCGGTATGCAACTTTCAAGGCTGTTCAAGCGCTTTGCACATAGTAAAGGGAATAGCAAAAACTATTCCCTTTACTCAGATTGCATTTAGGCAACAACTGCAGTTTTCTTTTTTTGTTGCATTATTTCGCCTGCGTTGCCCTTTTGCCCGATGCGCTATTAAATTTTTCGGACCTCTGTAAACTCATCATACGTTTTATGGCCGAGCTTTGCCTGGTTAAGCTTACCGGCGTATGGCCTGATCAGACCTGGCAGGAGAAAAAACCGGATTCCGGGCCGGAAAGCCTACCGCTTCAGGAGAGCATTTTCTAACGCTTTTAATTCGACCGGGATCCCCGCAATGGTGATATAGGACTGGTCGGCACAGGCGGCTATCTTTTGATTGGCCCGTCCAATGATGTCCCTGTAAAGTCGGGAGAGAGGATCTCCGGGGACAATCCCCCATCCCACCTCATTGGAAACTATGATTACGTGAGCGGCCGACTCATAACCCACCTGAGCCAATTCCGCAATCTTATCCACCACCTGTTCCTCATCCGGTTCTATATCCGGCTGTAAAATTAAGTTGCTGATCAGCAGAGTCAAACAATCCAAAAGAAAGATATGAGCCTCTCCATCCAATTGTTTAACAACCCGAGCAGGATTTAAAGGCTCTTCTATGGTCTGCCAGGCAGAAGGCCGGCGGGCCTGGTGGCGGGCTACCCGCTCCCGCATTTCATCATCTCCGGGAACACAGGTAGCAATATAAGTCACCTTTCCGGCTAATTCTTTTTCTAAGTCTGCAGCCATATTTTCGGCAAAAAAGCTCTTGCCGCTTCGGGCCGCGCCGGTTACAAAAACCAGCTTACCTCTGGACGACATTTTCCCGGTCTCCTTTCATTAACTGAATAGCCTGCCATTCGCTATTAACCGTATGCACCCCGCTCCGGAGCAGACATTTATAAAGCTCGGCCGCCTTTCCTCCGGTGTAATCACGTTTACATATATCAATATTATCAATTACTATGACCGGGCTTCCTTTTTCCGCCTCCTCCAGCACACATTCCAGGTTCTTAATATTTCCGGTTCCAAAGGGAATCCCCGCCAATATTATGAAATCCGCCCTTTGTATCATCTCTTTATTCTGCCTTATTTCATTTACCCCCACACTGCAAAAGGGCGGCGCTTCAATAATACTTATCCCCAGACGGCAGGCTTCCTGCCAATCGCTGTCGCCTACATTTACCACACCGGTACTTACTTTCCAACCCCGGCTGAGCAAATTTCTTAACAGCACCACACCTGATCCGCCGCCCCCAACCACGTGTACCCGGCGTTCACCGTCTTCCTCTGCGATGCCGATCGGTTCATCATTAAAAACGATATAAGGGTGCCCGGTGGAATCAGGGTATTCCACTCTGACTTCACAGCCGTACACTTCCTTTATAGTATCGACTGTAATCACCTGACGAGGTGTACCGACAGTATGTATCGAACCTTGCTTGACTACCACCAAGTAATCGCAATAGCGGGACGCCAAATTAAGATCATGAAGAACCGTAACAATAGTAAGACCGTACTCACGACGAAGCCGAGCCAGGAGTTCCATTATTTCTATCTGATAATTCAGATCCAAATAGGAAGTAGGTTCGTCCAGGAGAAGTATTTCAGGCTCCTGGGCCAATGCCCGGGCTAATAATACCCGCTGTTTTTCTCCGCCGCTGAGTTCGTTTACCTGACGGTCAGCCAGTCCGGCCGTGTCGGTCAGATCCATAGCTCTGGCAATTGCTTCCACGTCCCTTGCGCTCTCGCGGGCAAAACGTTTTATATGGGGAAGGCGCCCCATCGTAACAACATCTTTAGCCGTAAAAGGGAAATCCAGACCTGGCTCCTGGGTCAATACCGCCATTTTCTTGGCAATTTCGGCGACCGGTATATGGTATATATCTTCCCCCTTTAACAGCACCTTCCCATAGAAAGGCTGTAATATGCGGCTAATAGTACGGAGAAGAGTAGATTTTCCGGATCCATTGGGTCCTACAATTCCCACAAAGTCCCCGCTATTTATCTGCACACTGGCATCCTTCAACACCAGAGAAGCACCATAGCCGCAAGTGACACCCAATATATTAAGAAGCATTATCACCCCTCCAATAATTAAAACATGGAATTTTTTTGCCTGCGCAAAAGATAAATGAAAAATGGTCCGCCAATCAGGGCGGTTACAATTCCTACCGGCAATTCTGAAGGAGCAATAACAACTCTGGCCAATATATCGGCAACTAATAAAAAAACTGCTCCGATTAAAGCTGCGGCCGGGAGCAATGTACGGTGATCAGGACCAAAGAGCATGCGTACTATATGTGGGATTACCAGCCCTACAAAACCAATCAAACCGCTGACAGACACACATGCGCCGGTCAGCAGGGCGGCTGCTATCAGCAGACGGCGTTTAACCCGTTCCACCTCAACTCCCAGGTGCTGGGCCGGTTCTTCACCTAACAGCATAGCGTTCAATTCCCGCGCATATATGAATATCACCGTTGCTCCCACCATTCCATAAGGAATAAATATATAAATATAATCCCATCCCCGACCGGAAAAGCCTCCCATAAGCCAGAACACTACCTGGTGCAGCTGATTACCGCTGAAAAACATGCACAGCGATACCAGTGCTGAAAGTAATGAACTGACTGCTATTCCTGCCAAAAGCAGAGTCATAACCGGAGCTTTTCCCCCTACCCGGGCCAGACTGTATACTACCAGGATTGTCACTACGGCGAAAACGAAAGCAAAAGCCGGAGTTGCAAAATAAAAGGGAATATGCCCGATCGACTGCACCAGTATACTTATAACCGCACCCAAAGCAGCTCCTGATGATACCCCAATAACATAGGGGTCTGCCATCGGATTGCGGAATATGCCCTGGAAGGTGGCTCCTGCTAAAGCCAGCCCTGCTCCCACCAAAGCGACCAAGACTACTCGGGGAGATCTCATAGTTAGGATTATTGTTTCATGCTCAGGCGATAAACCTGCAGTCAGATAACTGTCAAATCCCGGAATATGACTGAACAAAATTCTGATTACTTCACTTGGCGGTATGGAAACCGCACCTATACTGACGCCTGCTATCAAAGATGCCAGCAAAAAAACAAGCAATAAAGTAAATAAGGCCGATCGTTTTATAAAATTATTGCGAATCATATCATCAGCTTCCTGACCAGGGGCTTTCAAAAAATAAACCCCTTAGTTTGATTTAAAGAGTTCCGGATGTAAAAATTCTGCCATTTTCTCAAGCCCTTCAACTATTCTAGGCCCCGACAGGGTCAGTAAATCTGAGTCTATCGTATAGATTCTATCAGTCTTAACGCAGGCAACTTCCTTCCAGCCCTTCCGGGCGGCAATTTCATCGGTAGTTATCACTTTATTATCATGACCATAGGAATTGAACATCACCTCGGGATCCTTGTCAATAATCACTTCCTCACTCAGTTGAGGATAGGGCTCGCTGCAATCATCGGTTATGTTTTTACCTCCGGCCAATTCTATCATTTGTGCAATCAGGCTATCCCTGCCTATGGATATAAGCGGCTGGTACCACATTTCATAATATACAGTCGGTCTTTGGTTTTCCGGAACCCGGGCTGTTTTTTGACTTACGGCGGCAACCCTGTCTTTTAGTCTCCGGGTCAGATCGTCAGCTTTATCCGCAACACCTGCAGCCTTTCCTACCAGTTGGATGTCAGCAAAAATTTCTTCCAGGGTATGGGGATTTAAAACTAAAATATTTAATCCCGCATCTTCCAATCCCTGAAGCAAGTGTTGGTGCATATCGGTTGCTAATACCAAATCCGGCTTCAAAGCGACTATTTTTTCCAGACTCGGGTCTTCAAATCCCCCCACCTTAGGGCATAGTTTCGCTTCTTCGGGATAATCGCAGTAAGTGGTGTCCCCAACCACCCGGTCGCCAAGCCCTAAATAGAATAGTATCTCGGTATTGCTGGGAGCCAGGGAAACTATCCTTTCGGGCTCTGCTTTTAAACTAACCTTTCTTCCCAGATCATCTGTGACCGTCCGGAAAGATTGGTCGGTATTATCATTTATTTTGGTATTAACCCCTTTACAACCGAAGGAACTCAGAACCAAAATAATTATTATTAAACCCGATAAAAGCCTGCGCTGACTGCCCCTGGATTTTACTTTAGCCACTTTGCCACCCCCAAACTGCTTTAATTATTTTACCCCATTATTACTCCCGCTTCTTCGAATGTCGCCATCTCACTCATTATCCTGACCGCCGCTTCTATGATGTTAAAGGCCAAAGCAGCGCCGGTTCCCTCACCCAAGCGCATATGCATCCTTAACATCGGCTCCATACCCATAGCCTCCAGAACTAATTTATGACCCGGTTCCTGGGAAAGATGGGATGCTATTATGTAATCTTTAACCTGGGGAGCTATCTTATAGGCAATCAGAGCAGCAGCCCCGGAAATAAATCCATCTAATACAACAGGAACCCGGCGTGAAGCTGAACCTAAAATCAGGCCGGTCATGCCTGCTATCTCGAGTCCCCCTACTTTGGCTAATACATCCAGGGGATCAGCCGGATCCGGTTGATTTACCCTTAAAGCAGTCTCAATAGCTCTTATTTTATTAAGCACTCCTTCATTACTTAGTCCTACCCCGGGGCCGACTATCGTAGACAAGGCTGCATCGGAATAAACCGCGAGAATGGCGCTGCTGGAAGTTGTATTGCCGATTCCCATTTCACCAGTGGCCAGTAAATTTATCCCCTGGTCTATTTCCCCTTGGGCGACTTCTATCCCTATTTTCACAGCAGCAATGGCTTCCTCCCGGGACATAGCCGGTTCTTTGGCCATATTGGCCGTACCCAGCCTTACCTTCCGGGAAATCAGGCCGGGGCTGTTCAAAGTCGGATCGGCAACCCCGACATCGACAACTTTCACCTGAGCTCCGGCACAACGGGCCAGCACATTTATCCCGGCTCCGCCATTCAAAAAATTATATACCATTTGCGGTGTAACCGACTGGGGGGCGGAACTTACCCCCTCCTCCACCACACCATGGTCGCCGGCCATGACAATAACCACTTTATTTTTTACTTGGGGCATGACAGCTCCGGTAATTCCAGCTAACTGAATAACGATATCCTCCAAAACCCCCAGACTTCCTTGCGGCTTGGTTAAGCTATTCAAGCGGTCAACTGCCTTTTTCATGGCGTTCCTATCCAGCGGTTCGATTTTTTTTATTAATTGTTCAAGCTCCATTCCCAAAAACCTCCTAATCATTCGTCATCTATTATAACCGTCGTCGGCTTGCTGCAGTTCAGTTCGGTATACTTTCCAGCATGGAAATTACCTTTCTTTTCCCGGACAGCTTAGCCACATTTTCATAATAGGTATTATAAAAACTCCGGGCACGGCACAACCTGAGAGGGCCAGTCCTATTACCGCCTATCCCCCGCTAATAGCGAGCAGGGGAAACGGTTTTCAACAGGTATTTTCCGGTTACGACAACAGCTTGGCCCACTGCAGCTGCACAACTCCGGCAGCGCAGTGGTCAAATTTACATCAGCCAATAATACCTTGATCATCCGAACCCGGACCTGAAAATTGGGTAAAACAAAACACCCCTTCCTTTCTTGCGAAGGATTGCGTGTGGATACAGCGGTTAGGTTTCCTGACTTGCGCATCATAGCAGTTTCCGCCTTCCCAGGTTGATCCCCAGTGGCATATGGGAAACAAGCTCCTCGCTTACAGTGGCGCGACCGTCCAGGATTCTCACCTGGTTCCCTGGTACTTTATCGTCAGACAAAGACCCCGCTGCGCATAAAATATACCTACTTTTAATTAATATAATCACTAATAATTATATTTAACTTTAACGGCTTATTCCACCCTTCATCCTATCCGACTATCCGGACTTATTCCTTTGTTTTTATAGTAACTTTTATGCTGCGGCAGCAGTCGTTGTTTTTAACTATAATGTGGTCATCTTTTTCCAATAGCCTATAGTCTCCGTCAGTTTCGATAATCAGATCATCCATAGTGAGATTGCCTTCTTTGAAAATAAATAATTGACGATTGAGCGGGATAATAACCGAGTCTTTCAAAGTAGCCATCAATATACCTCCCATCTTCCAAATTAAACTATAAGGACCAATATTGTTCGACCTGACTAGAAGGAATCATACCCCGATCAGTTATTATTGCTTTTATCAAATGGGCCGGGGTTAAATCAAATGCAGGATAAAAGCCTTTTACTTTGTCACTGCTGATCTTAATTCCGTTGCAGCTTAAAACTTCTGCCGGGTCCCTTTGTTCTATCATAATATCCTTACCTTCACGGCAACTTCTGTCCGGTCCTCCGTAGCCCAGAATATAGAAGGGCAGTTTATGATAGTCAGCGGCCAGAGCTAATGGGAAAGTGCCGATTTTATTGGCAACGGTTCCATCCATGGCTATGCGGTCGGCTGCAGCAAATACTTTGGTTATCATTCCCTGACTCATACAGTACGCCGCCATATTATCAGTTATTAAAGTTACCGGTATCTCCAACTCCGCAACCGACCATGCGGTAAGCCGGGCGCCTTGTAAATAAGGTCTGGTCTCACTACAGATGACATTCACATTTTTACCCTGTTCTTTGGCCTGGCAGAGCATATATAACAAAGCGGCTCCGGGGAAACAATGGGTAAGTATTCCATCACCATCCTCCAATAATTGACTGGCCCATTTTCCCGTCGACTCGGAACGCCTTTGCTGTTTATCAATACCGGCATTTACAGCAAGCAGCAATTGGGATGACCGCCCGGCCTGTTCCCACTCCACCTTTTTTATCATGCCGGCCAGCAAGGCGGGCAGATAGCGGCCGGTGGGCCGAGTATTAATCAATCGTTCCCGGGCCGCTAAAATAAAACTCCGGGCAGCTTCCGGACCCAATTCCGAATTGCGTTCAGCCTCAACCGCTGCCAGATAAAGGCCATATCCTGCCGTAATAGCAATGTCTCCCGCTCCCTGGACCACCATATCTTCAATCGCCCGGGCGGCTTCTTCATAATCTGCAGCAATAACCTCGACTTTTTTATGGGGAAGACAACGACGATCAATCATAACCAGGACATCATCTTTTAAAAATACCGAACTATTAATATTCATCAATAACGGCGGTTTCATTGCCAACTCCTCCTGCGGAAACTTTAGGGACGGTTACTCCTTTCCGGCCATGTTTTTTCCGAAAGGCTGATTATACCCTTCCCGGTTTCCCTGATAAATGAACTCGACTGCCATCGCCGCAGATTCCACAACTATGTTCATACAGCGGCGAAAACGGTCTTTATCAAACCAATTGGGGAAACCCAGGTTGAGGTCTTGACACTGGGCGGAACCATATTCCTCTATAAACCTGGAAGGAATCTGGTTAAAAAATCGATAAAGACCGGGGTTTCCATATAATCCGTCAATAATCTCCTGCTGGGTACCTTCCCGGGGCTTCCGGCGCCCATGCACCGAACTTACACCCATAGCTGCGGCTGCCAGAGCTCCGCACATTCCACCGCTAAGACCTAATCCCCCTCCAAAAGCAGTGGCAAGTGCTACCGTTTCAGCTGGGAAATCAATGAGGCCGGCATCATTTAATGCCAAATAGACTGATTCCGCACAGTTAAGTCCCTGGCGAAAGTTTTCTTTGGCCAGTTGGCGAACCTTTGCTTTCATTTCCTCTTCCGATATAACGGCAATATCGCTTTCCATACCTTGCCCTCCTTCATTAAATAAATTTTTCCGCCGCCACATTATTTCATATATTTACTAGCTACCTCTGCTGCCAGGCTATAGGGGTCTGATGCTTTTGTCAATAATTTATCCACCAATCGGTTTATTTCCCCATCGGCATGGAGGTCTTTCAATATCGGCTGAAGAATAGTACCCCACAAGGCTTCATTCAACTCAGCTGTCGTCTTACGACGCATCCGCTCTGATAAAAGATCATTGTCAATCAGGTATTGATAATGCTCATCTATCTTGTCGCGTAACGCTTCAACACTCTCGGCAAATTTAATGGGCTCCAGCACGCTTTCCACTAACAGTACGGGTATTCTCCAACCCTGGGCGCCATTTTTATTATCCTTGGACATATTCACCATATTCAATGTTTCTTTATATAGCTTCCCGGCTCCGTCCCGATCGGCCTTATTAATGATAAATATGTCGGCAATTTCCATCAGACCTGCTTTCAGCGCTTGTATTTCATCACCCATGCCCGGAACCAAAACCACGGCTACGGTATGGGCATGATTGATAATATCGACTTCCTGCTGCCCCACCCCCACGGTCTCAACGATTATCTTGCTTTTTTTCAGGACATCCATTACATGGATCGCTTCTCCAACCGCTTTGGATATCCCCCCCATTGCCCCTCTGGTAGCCAGGCTCCTTATAAAAACCCCGGTATCCTCTGCATGACGCAGCATACGGATCCTATCCCCTAAAAGCGCTCCCCCGCTGAAGGGACTGGTGGGATCAACCGCCAGTACCCCTACCGTGTCGCCTTTCTTGCGATAGGCGCAGATCAGCTCATCGGTAAGGGTGCTTTTACCGGCTCCCGGAGCCCCGGTAATCCCAACCACATGGGCATTACCGGTTTTACCAAAAATCTCCTGCATCGCAATATAGGTATTCGGTATCTGATCTTCCAGATTTCTTATAAGACGGGAGGCTGCCCTTATATCACCCTCCAGAACCTTTTTGCTCAATTCTTTCATAATGCTCATTCCTTTGGATTTACATTGTTATTTATCCATTCCACCAATGAATCCAGAGTAGCGCCCGGAGTGAATATTTCTTTAATCCCTGCTTCATAGAGACCCGCCATATCTTTTTCCGGTATGATTCCTCCTCCGATAACGGTTATGTCATTTGCTCCCTTATCCTGTAAAAGTTTAGCTACTTGAGGAAACAAGTAATTATGGGCGCCGGACAAACAGCTTAAACCAACCACATCGACGTCTTCCTGCAGCGCAACGGCGGCAATCATTTCCGGGGTTTGATGGCAGCCGGTATAAATTACTTCGAAGCCCGCATCACGAAAGCATCGGGCAATAACCCTCGCACCCCGGTCATGGCCGTCAAGCCCTGGTTTAGCAAGTAGTACACGAATTTTCCTATTTGACATCCTGCTTACCTCCTCCAAACATTCAAATTAATATATGCCGGGATCACGGTATTCTCCGTAAACTTCCCGATAGACATCACAAATTTCCTGAACGGTTGCATAATTCTTAACTGCCTCAATGCAATACGGCATTACATTATCACCCTTTTTGCAGGCGTTGCCGAGATCTTTAAGACATTCGGCCAATTTGCGTCCGTCACGCTTCCTCTTTACTGCCGCCAGGCGTTCCAGCTGTTCGGCCTCAACTGAGTCGTCTATTTCCAGGAAGGGGATATCCACCGTCTCATCTTCTTCAATATATTTATTGACCCCGATCATGATCTTTTCCTGAGCATCTATTTGCTGCTGGAATTTATAGGCCGCATCGGAGATTTCCATCTGGGGGAAACCTTTGTCTATAGCTGCGACCATTCCGCCCATATCATCAATTTTATGAATGTATTCCCAGGCCTTTTCTTCCATTTCATTAGTCAGAGCTTCGACAAAGTAAGAACCGGCCAGCGGGTCAATGGTATTGCATACCCCAGTTTCCTCAGCTATCAGCTGTTGGGTGCGAAGAGCAATTTGTACCGCATGGTCTGAAGGCAGACATAAAACCTCATCCAGGGAATTGGTATGCAATGATTGAGTTCCTCCCAATACCGCAGCCAGAGCTTCAACGGCTGTCCTGACCACGTTATTGTATGGCTGCTGGGCCGTTAACGAGCACCCGGCAGTCTGAGTATGGAATCTCATCCACCAGGAACGAGGGTCTTGAGAATTGTAGCGTTCACGCATAGCTTTGGCCCATATCCTGCGGGCAGCTCTTAATTTGGCAATTTCCTCAAAGAAGTCGATATGAGCGTTGAAGAAGAAAGACAAACGGGGAGCAAACTGATCGACATGCAGCCCTTTACGTCTGATCGCATCTTCAACATATTCCATGCCGTCTCTTAAGGTAAATGCGAGTTCCTGAACCGCAGTTGCTCCCGCTTCCCTTATGTGATAGCCGCTGATGCTGATGGTGTTCCACTTAGGAACATATTGGGTTCCGAATTCAATCGTATCGCTGATAAGTTTGACTGATGGTTCCGGGGGACACATCAAAGTCTTTTGAGCAATAAACTCCTTGAGCATGTCATTCTGTATAGTGCCGCCTATTTTGCTTAAGGGTATTCCCTGCTGCTCGGCAGATGCGCAGTACATGGCCCATAAGGCAGTGGCCGGGGGATTAATCGTCATTGAGGTAGTAATTTTGTCCAATGGTATTCCTTTAATAAGATCCCGGAAATCGTCTATCGTATCTATAGCAACTCCGCATTTGCCGCACTCACCTTTGGCTTTAGGGGAATCGGTATTATACCCCATAAGAGTCGGGAAATCAAAAGCCGTACTTAAACCGGTTTGCCCGGTGGTTAACAGATAATGCCAGCGTTTGTTGGTTTCTACCGCTGTCCCCATCCCCGAAAACATTCTGAAGGTCCAATATTTGCCCCGATAACCCGTGGCCTGGTTGCCTCTTAAATAGGGGAATTGTCCGGGATAAGCAATATCCCTTGCAAAATCCATATCCTTAATATCCTCAGGGCCATATATCCGCTTTATTTCCAAATCGGAGACCGTAGACCAGCGTTCTTTTTGATCTGCATTTTTGGCAATTACTTTCTTAACTTCATCCTCCCACTTCTTCCTCATGAGACTTGATTTATCCAATAATTCCTCAGTAAACAATATCCATTCCCTCCTTACTTTTAGCGCCCCTCTTTTCGCATCAGTACTCTATGCCTGGCCGGTCTTTTATACCGGCATTATAATGATGCTTTATCTCGGTAACTTCACTGACTAAGTCAGCTATATCTATTAATTTTTTCGAAGCATATCTGCCGGTTAATATTAAATCCAATTCAGGCGGCTTGTTTTTAACTAAATCCAATACTGCTTCCTCTGAAATCAGGTCAAAATCAACTGCTACATTGATCTCATCCAGAATGACCATATTGTACTTTCCGTTCTGAATGACTTCTTTCGCTTTTTCCAGGCCCTGGCAGGCCAGATCAATATCTACCTGAGCAGAATTTTCCCGCATAACAAAACTGTCAAGGCCAAACTGATAAAACGTAATATGGGGAAGATATTTTTCACATGCAATAATTTCACCATATTTCCGGCCTTTCATGAACTGAATCACGCATACCTGGTATCCCTGTCCAACCGCCCGCAGGATCTGACCGAAGGCAGAGGTCGTTTTGCCTTTGCCATTGCCGGTTATCACCATTACCAGACCCCGTTTTGCTATGGATGCAGTGGATTTCATATCAGCCAAAATTATCACCTCCTTTCGCTTATCTATCAGCCATAAAATTAAGAGCTCTATTTCGTATGTTTAATTACTTAATAGCAACTTCTGTGCCAGCCATATATTTATTGCTATAAGTGCCTAAATATCGGCATTATTAACTAGTCTTCCAGCCAATAATAATAATCGCTGTTGTATAGCTACAACAAGACTGATTTTCCTCCTTGTTGTACCCTGGCAATGATCTTGGTAGATATGGCTTAGTTTTAACCTGTTATTAAATAAAACGAATATTATTTGTAAAAAAAGGGGATAGTCAGTTGCTATCCCCTGCTATTGACTTTATTCTGTTGCAAATTCCTATGTTGCTCATTTGGCGTTTTCTGCTGTTGCACTGCAACAAACTTCAGGCTTGCTGGTGCAGCATTCCGAAGAAGCCGAAAAAGTTTTGAATTTCGGTTGAAAATGGCCAATGATTAGGAGCGGCTATACGGAAAGGCAGGCTTT
>DHCD01000086.1:53108-53662 GCA_002398105.1 Syntrophomonas sp. UBA4911 | reverse complement strand
ATCTTTGACTGTTTTTGTTATATTGTCGAATATCTCCATACTCCGCTACCCTAATGATTGTGTGTTTTTTACTTGCTGACGTTCTCATGATTTGAGATTTTGGCAATAGTGGTCGAACTTTAACTTAATCCGGCCGCCAACTACAAATCCTTCTTCTTCATATCTCTACCAATAAAGAGTTTCCATACTTTTTTATAACTTACTCTCATATGGGCCACCTGTTTATAGGTTTCAACTGATTTATACCAAAATCCTGCATGCGCTTTACAAGATATTTTACGCATTCGCAAAAGACTAATTGAGACTTTTGCATAATATCTAAATACTGAAAAATAGGGATTTAGAAGGTCGGAAGAAGTCCCCCCCTTTTATTGAATTAATAAGTGACTAAACAAATAACCCGAAGGAGGGGAAGTTACTTATGAATATTCGACAGGCCTGCATTTTCTCCTTTGAAGATGCATTAAAAATGCAACCAAAATCAAGACTTGAGCTAAATACCCCTCCCGCTCTACCGGGGAACTGGTCTCCTCTTTGGATATGACCACGGGCAG
>DHCD01000086.1:878-52878 GCA_002398105.1 Syntrophomonas sp. UBA4911 | reverse complement strand
AATGCCACCGCCAGTTCTTGGGCATGGCGAAAGCCAAGCGGGAGGTGTCTATTGATGATGTGATACCAGCGGGGATTTAACAAACATCACCAAACTAATTTTAAAAAATCAGCGGCTTTCATGATCTTAGGATGGCTTATACCAGATTCCAAGAAATCATTGTCACCGGTAAGCAAAATATCGGCATTAGCCTTTATCGCGGCTCTTAAAATTGGCCGATCATCTGGGTCACGGATTGATTCTTCCTTAGCGTAGGCGCTCGCCGGTACGGGAGCCAGTTCGGCCACAGCGACAGCCGCCAGGATAAAATGCTCAAAAGCCCTAATTTTTTCTGGGAATTTGCGATTGTAAACTCTGCGCAATTCCTCAACGCTTTGTTCGCATATTATCCCTTGGCAAGGCGGTTCAACCGCTTTTACAAAAGCCCGGTAAGGAACGCTGCCTTTGGAATAAGCCGCTGAAATTAATATATTGGTATCTATTAAAACTCTCAACGGTTTTCAACCTCGTCGCGTATCTCTTTTAATAATTCGTTGATATCATCTTCCGAATGAATCCCGGCTTTTTCCCACTCACCCTCCATTTCCTTTTGAAGGGTTTCCATCGCGTACACGGCGGGATTCATCAGAATCAATCTGTTGTTGTCGTAAATAAGCGCGACCCGGTCGCCGGTTTTTAAGCCCATATTCCTGCGAATGTCTATAGGCAAAGTAATCTGCCCTTTAGACATTACTTTTGCTGTATTAAATATCATTTTTGTGTCCCCCTGATACTCAAGTTCCAAAAGTAAGGTTTACCCTACTTAATAATATATGAATTACTTGCGGAAAAAGCAAGGGAATTTCTTGTATAAATTTCGGGAAGGGTGAAGCAAGGAGACGTTCTTTTTGCTTCCATTTTTTATTGGATGATATAATGGCAATAAGGGCGAGAGAAAATTGCGCAAGCGGAATGTATCACATCGTGATGCGGGAAATCAATCGTCAGAACATCTTTTATGATAAAGATGATTCCCAGCATTTCCTGGAAACCATTGAATGCATGAAGCGGGAGAACAACGATATATTCCTGGATGACACCCAAACCAATAACCGATAACCGATAACCGATATCCATGGTTCACTATCGAAAATGCGCTCTGGTCTATATAGAATTGTTTTTTAAACGCATATGAGTAGCATCAAGGTCGACTACAATCACTTCCCGGCCGATTTTTTTGACCGCTTCCCAGGGTATCACCAATTTCTGGCGGTCGGCCCAGAAGTTAAAGGCGTTGCCCCGATTGGGAAGTATTATAGATATGATCTGGCCGCTTTCCGGGTCTACCAGCATATCCGATTCCCCTACCGTTCCCATTCGCATCCCGTCATATATATTAACCATTTCTTTGCCTACCAGATCATTAAGTCTCATGTTATCCCCCCGTTCAAATGCCGGTGTGGCCAAACCCCCCTGATCCCCGGGAGGTCTCGTCAAGCCTATCCACTTCCAGAAATTCGGCTCTTTCCACCCGGGAAAAAATCATCTGGGCGACTCGTTCACCCCTTTCTAAAATATACTCTTTGTCCCCCAGATTTATAACAATAAGCTTGATTTCTCCCCGGTAGTCACAATCAATAGTCCCCGGGCTGTTGAGCAAGGTCAAGCCATGTTTTAAGGCCAGACCGCTGCGAGGCCGGATCTGGGCCTCATAACCATCAGGCAGGGCAATAGCGATCCCTGTGGGTATCAGCGCCCTATTTCCCGGAGCAATAGTGATTTCCGCTTCCACGGCGGCATATAGATCAACTCCTGCCGCTCCTGCAGTCATATAACGAGGCAAGGGCAAATCAAACCCGTGTAGCCTTTTTATCAATACCTGCATAGATCAACCCTCTTTACTTCCACCATTTTCTATACTCCTGCTCCACCACCGGCAATACCCCGGCACTGCCAATCGCAGCCAAAGAAAACCGGGGGAACTCCAGGACTTCATCCGCAAAGCCATTTACCTTCTCGGCATCCACCGCATTAATCTCTGTCAGTACCTGATCTACCGGAATCACCTCATCATACATCAGAATCGACTTACCCAGCCGGTTCATGCGATTCATCACACTTTCCATGCCCATAAGCATGCTGGATTTGATCAATTGTCTGGTTCTCAGGACTTCTTCCCGGTTAACTCCCTGTTTTAAAAATACATCCAACTCGCCCTTTAAAACCTCAAAGAATTGTGGGATTTTACCTGGACCGGTACCGATGTGAATTACATAAGCTCCGGTATCAGAGTAGTTGGAAGGATAGGAATATACCGAATAAGCCAGGCCCAGTTCCTCCCTGATAGCTTGAAACAGGCGGGAACTTACCCCTCCCCCCAGGATGCTGTTCATAATATTCTGGGTGTACCTGCGTTTATCCCAATAGGATATCCCTGGTACACCCAGGCATATCTGTACCTGTTCGGTATCTTTTTCCACCAACTTGATAAAGGGGGTGTAGGAAGTGACTTGATGGTAAGGCAGTTCGACCATCCCCCTGCTTTCCCGATCGAGATAGCCCTCCACTTTACCTTTTAACCCGCCGGCATCAACGTTACCAGCCACAGCTATAATCATATTGGAGGGCCGATAGGTATTGCGGTAATAATTATAAATGGCATCGCGCTCAAAACCGGAGACCGATTCCAGGGTTCCCAGTATGGGACGCCCCATAGTGTGTCCCTGCCATAAGTGCTGGCTGAACACATCATGAACCAGGTCATCCGGGGTATCTTCGTACATATTGATTTCTTCTGCAATTACCCCTTTCTCGGTCTCAAAATCCTTGACGGCAAAACGGGAATTAAAAACCATATCAAATATAATATCCAGGGCCGTATCCAGATGTTCATCCAGGGTACGGGCATATACGCAGGTATGTTCTTTGGCTGTGAATGCATTGATCTGGCCGCCGATACCTTCAAAGCTCTCGGCTATTTCCCGGGCACTGCGCTTATCCGTACCCTTAAAAAGCATATGCTCAATAAAATGACTTGCTCCGGACAGCGGCTCGGCTTCATGGCGGGAACCAACTTTAATGTATACCCCTATGGCTACCGACCTGACATAAGGTATTTCCTCCACCACCAGCTTGGCCCCGCTGTCCAGATTCCAGTAATCTATCACCAGCTATACCTCCAATAAATATTGATTCATCTGCAAAAACTTCTGGTTTGGATGCATAAATATGCAGGAGCCATCAGACGAAGCTCCCTGCGGTCGCTATTAAGGCTGCACTCTGCGAGCACCACTGATGCTCCCTATGGTCGCTATTAAGGTTGCACTATTTCCTGCGCGGGCGAAGCGGCGGAATATTTATGCATCCAAACCGCCATAATTCTATTATATAAAAGTATTCTCGCCCCTTAGCCTATTATCCTTTTTGCAGTCGTCATTCCCCTGGTGTCACCTGCTTTTCTCACCATAATTTCAGATTTTGCAGAAGTTTTCTTACCGGATTGAGTTCCTGCCCCATATCCTGACGGCATATCAGATCCGTACTTTGTACCAGCCGATCATCAGCATAAACCGACAGACGGCCCAGCTTCTGACCTGCGCTTAGGGGCGGCTGTACTACATAGTTTACCTTTACTCGCTTTTGAATATCCGGGTTTAAGCCTGCCACCCAGACGTTAATATCTTCCGCTGGATACAGTTCGATATATGAATAGCGGCCATTAAGCACCTTTATTTGTTTAAATGGAATATTCTGATCAGCTATTTTAACCAACTGGCTGGATTGGAACCCATAATCCAGCAGAGCAGCACAATCACTGCTGCGATTACCTGATTTTAAAGCAACTGCTATCAACCGGCGTCCATTGCGGGTAGCTGAAGCAACCAGGCACTTGCCTGCCGCATCGGTAGTACCGGTTTTTATGCCATCGGCCCCGGGGTAATTATCCAGCAAGGCATTGGTATTGTCAATAAGCATAGGCTGGTGATAGCCGGGATGTTTGAATTGAACCTGCCGGCTGGCTACCAGACCTTTTAAATCTCCATCCTCCAGGAGATAGCTTCCTATCCGGGTCAAATCATAGGCTGTGCTGTAATGATCGGCTGAAGGTAACCCCGAGGCATTGACAAAATGGGTATTTACCGCCCCGATGGCGAAGGCCTTTTTACTCATTAAATGCGCAAAAAGACGTTCTTCGCCCGCCACATGCTCGGCCAAAACTACGGCAGCGTCATTGGCCGAACGTACCAGTGCTGCTTTCAAAAGCTCAGCAATTTCCACTTCCTGACCGGCACGCAGCCCAATTGAGTATTGCGGTGTCTTCTGCGCGTGGCTGCTGACCGCGGCAATCTCCTCCAGACCGGCATATTCAGTGGTCAGGATGGCGGTCATCATTTTGGTAGTGCTGGCTACCGGCCGCATCACATCAGCCTGGCGGGATAAAATAATCTGTCCGCTGTCACCATTAATCAGGCAATAATAGGCGGAACTGAGATAAGGTACTGCTGCTGCCAAGGGAGCATTTAAAAAAAACAGGGTCAGAAAGGCTAACCCCAATCCCCTGACCGCTTTATTCACTCTTTTCATCGGTTAGCTTGCCGTCCTTTATTATATCCTCAATGCCCACCATCTTGTATCCCTGTTCTTTGAGTCCCTTGAGCATCTCCGGCAGTGCTTTTACCGTAGGTTCGGTAGGATGCATAAGGACAATAGCATCATTATGGAGCCGGTTCAGAACCCGCTTAACTATGGTGTCGGGACTGGGACGCTGCCAGTCAATGGTGTCAATACTCCACATGATCAGATCATAGTCCAGACTCGACACCACCTGCATAAGCTGTTTGCCCTGCTCACCATAAGGTGAAGCCAAAAATCTGCACTGCTTGCCGGTTATCTCCTTGATTATCTTTTCCGCTTTCTTTATCTGCTCCTCCGTCTGAGCCGGAGCCAGCTGATTGAAGTGCAGATGCTTATAGCCATGGTTTTGAATACTGTGACCGGCCTTGCTCATTTCCTTCAATAATTCCGGGTTTTTCTCCGCCCAGCGGCCGGTAACAAAGAAGGTTACCCGGGCATCGTATTTTTTGAATTCCTGCAGCATGGCCGGGATGTATTCTTCTCCCCAGTCAACATTCACCGTCAGGGCCACCACCTTTTGGCCGGTATTTCCCTGATAGATTGGTTCTCTGGAGTGTAAAGCTATCCCGGCATCATTAAAGTATATTAAGGATAATCCCAAAAAACCGCAGAGCAGTATAAAAATAGCCGCTGCTGCCAGCATGGTTCTCCTGGTAAAAAAGTAAATTTTCATGGCTTTTCTCCCCCCCATAATTGAACCCAAACCTTGCCTCCGCTCACCCCTGCCTTAATAATCACCAAACCCGGACTGGTATTTCTGAATCTCAAATCTATATCATCATAAGCAACGGTTGCATCCCTGCCGGCAGGAACATAATGCACCGGCAGAGAATGCTGATGTCTTTCGATGATCTCCAGACCGCCGGCCAAAACCGTATTATATAAAGTACTTGATACCTGACATACACCTCCTCCATAATCAAGTCCCCTGGCCCCCATCAGAATTACCGGAGCCGGCATAAAACCTCTTTCCACCGTTCTGGGCCCTACCGTTTCATTGAATGAAAAAACTTCACCGGGCCATACCACAGAATTATTCAAACATGAACTGGCCAGCACTATATTGCTGTAACGCTGATAACTTCCACTGATCCAGCTCTCATAACTTTCCAGGATCTGTTTGGCATTCTCCAGGTCCTTCCGGCTATATTGGGGATAGACGGCCATAGTCTCAAGCTCCAGATGCTGACCCGCACCCGCATTAAGAATTTTATTTACCGAACCCGGTACATCAACCACCATTCCCGCTGCTTCATCTATGATTTTTCCCGTTCTTTTATCCAGACCTGGTTCCCGGGGAAGTTTTTGATGCTTTATGGCCAGATATTCGATATCAGCAGCGACCTCTTCGGGAAGCATGCCGGAAAAATCCCGTCCGGACATGACAACCCCCGGTGCAACTCCAAAGAAATGCCTTTCCACCTGATCCACCCAGTTAGCCAGCAAAGGAATGCTGATAAAAAAAGTCAACAGCAGCCAAGCCCGTTGATCCAGCCGGATAAAATAGAAATCCTTTAATAAAAACATCACCCCCTACAACAGACTTTTTTAATTATTATTCCGGGGTGATTATCCCTATGCGGATTTTATCTCTAAAGAAACCCCATAAAATGCAAATAAACCGAGACAACTCGGTTTACTTGGAACGATATTTCTTTTTGGCCCGATAACCTAGGTAGTAGCAGGTTTGGCCGTACTCTTCAATACGGCTTTACGGGATAGATTTATCCTGCCCTGCCGGTCAATTTCGGTTACCTTGACCAGGATCTGATCACCTATATCAACAACATCGCGTACTTTGTTAACCCTTTCTTCCGCCAACTGCGATATATGAACCAGACCTTCCTTACCGTTGGTTCCTAAGACACCCGGGATTATCTCCACAAAGGCGCCAAAGTCCATGATACGCTTTACGGTTCCCATGTAGGTTTTTCCTACTTCCACTTCAGCTATAATAGATTCTACAAAGAATTTGGCCCTCAAGGCAGCTTCCTCATCCACTGCCATGATAAACATACTGCCGTCATCCTCTATATCAATCTTGCATCCGGTTTCATCCACAATTTTGTGAATGGTTTTCCCCCCCGGTCCAATAACCTCACGTATTTTGTCGGGAGGAATCTGCATTTTTATCAGACGTGGAGCATAGGGAGAAAGATCATTATTCGGCTTATCTATAGCTTCCATCATTTTGCCCATGATAAACATGCGGCCTTCGTGGGCTTGCTTCAGTGCCGTTTTTACAATTTCCTGGTTTACCCCGGTGATCTTGATGTCCATCTGTACTGCCGTCACACCTTTTTCGGTGCCTGCCAGTTTGAAGTCCATGTCTCCCAGGGCGTCTTCAATTCCCTGGATATCACTGAGAATGGCAAAACTGTCCTCCCCTTTTACCAGACCCATAGCTATGCCTGACACCGGAGCTTTTATCGGTACTCCGGCATGCATCAGGGAAAGGGTGCTGCCGCAGACACTGCCCATGGAACTGGAGCCATTGGATTCCAGCACCTCTGATACCACCCGAATGGTATAAGGAAATTCTTCTTCCGCAGGGAGTACCGCCAGCAAAGCTCTTTCAGCCAGAGCACCGTGACCGATTTCTCTTCTTCCCGGTCCTCGCATAGGCTTTACTTCACCGGTACTGTAGGGCGGGAAATTATAGTGATGAATATACCTTTTCCTGTCATCGTTACCTAGCCCATCCAGGATCTGTTCCTCACTGACGGCACCCAGGGTAGTCACCGATAGAACCTGGGTCTGCCCCCGGGTAAACAAACCGGAGCCATGGGGTCGGGGCAGGATGCCTACCTCACAACTGATAGGTCTGATTTCATTGAGCCTGCGTCCGTCTACCCGGTCTCCCCGCTCCAGGATCATTTTTCTGACCACTTCTTTGAGCAGTTTTTCCACCGTCATTTTAATCTCTTTTTCTTCTTCCGGGTAAATCTCCAGGAAGTGGGCGACTATCTCATCATTGGCCAAATCCATCTGCTCTTCCCGGGATTTTTTATCCGGGTTTTTCACTGCTTCTTCCAGTCGGGGCAGGGCAAATTCGCGAAGTGCATTCACCATTTCTTCATTCACCGCAACTTCCGGTACCTCAATCTTGGCCTGACCTAACTCGGCAATGATGGGCTCCTGAAATGCTACTATTTTTTTTATCTCCTCGTGAGCAAAGAAGATCGCTTCCAGCATGGTTTCTTCGGGTACCTGGTTGGCATGTCCCTCCACCATCATTATCGCTTCTTTGGTTCCTGCCACTACCACATGCATGTCCGAATGGCGGGATTGCTCCAGCGTGGGATTTATGACCAGCCCGCCGTCGACCATACCGACAACTACTGCGCCAATAGGGCCGGCAAAGGGTATATCGGATACTCCCAGAGCCAAAGAAGCACCAATGGTAGCAGTAACATCAGCCGGACAATCTTTCTCTACTGACATTACGGTTGCCACCACATGAATATCATTCTTAAATCCCTTGGGGAATAGTGGACGAATCGGTCGATCCAACTGCCTGGCCGAGAGGGTTGCCAATTCCGTGGCCCGGCCTTCTCTTTTTATGAAACCTCCCGGAATTTTACCCACCGCATATTGTTTTTCTTCATAATCCACGGTTAAAGGGAAAAAATCAATACCTTCCCGGGGAGCTTTGGAAGCGGTTGCCGTTACCAGTACAACCGTATCACCATACCTTACCAGAGCCGCCCCATTGGCTTGCTTGGCAAGTTGCCCAATTTCCACAATAAGTGGACGTCCGGCAATTTCCATTTGATATTTGTGGAGTATATCCATCTCCTCCTTTCACAGTATTATAAATAAAGATAAAGAGCGGCTATCCGCTCTTTTACCTTCTCAAACCAAGTCTGGTCAGAATTTGGCGATAACGGTCAAAATCTTTCTCTTTTAGATAATCTAAAAGAGAGCGACGTTGACCAACCATTTTCAAAAGCCCTCTGCGGGAATGATGATCCTTGGTATTGGCTTTAAGATGTTCATTCAAATAATTTATTCTTTCTGTAAGAATCGCTATCTGAACTTCGGGGGATCCGGTATCATTCTCATGTATCTGGAAGGCTTTGATCAGCTCTTCCTTTCTTTCCGGCGATAATGCCACGCTCTCACCTCCTCTTCTTTAAATCGCCATTAACCAAGCCGGGCGCCGGTGAATCGCCAACCCTAGTCAATGGTTCATATCATTGGCGGTATATGTTTGAAAGCAGTCAGACTGCCGCTCTTACTTAATATTCTCCGTTCAGTTCATATTTTTATACTTCCCGGATGCAATAACCAAGGTAAATTGTAGCATAGCCCGAAAAAAAAGTAAACTTACGGAACTGGAACTATCCGGCGGGCTTTATCCCGATCTAAATTTATCTGCCGAATCAGTTCCTGCACATCGTTGAACTTGCGCTCATCCCGTATTTTTTCAATAAAGTATAAACGAAGCTGATCACCATATATATTACCTTTAAAATCAATTAAATGGGCTTCAATCGCCACCGGATATTCGGCATGAAAGGTAGGCTTGCTGCCGATATTTACTACCGCCTGATAAGGGCGCCCGTTGACCTCGGCCCGGGCAGCATAAACGCCTCGGCCCGGTATACTGACTTCATGGCTTAACCCCAGATTAGCGGTAGGAATGCCAATAGTGGAACCTCTATGTTCTCCTTCAATAACCTGTCCTTCCAGCATAGGCTCATATCCCAACATAATTCTGGCCTGTCCGATATCACCTGTCTCCAGGGCTTGGCGAATCATACTGCTGGACACTACCATCCCATCAACTTCAACCGGAGGTATGATATTCACCTTAAACCCCTGTTTTTCCCCCAGTTGCCGGAGCAACTCCGGAGTCCCGGCTCCTTTATAGCCAAAGGTATAATTAAACCCGACAAATACCTCTTTAACCCTAAGCCGGTCAATAAGTATCTGCTGTACAAATTGCTCGGGGGAGCACCGGGCTATTTTCAGATTAAAGCTGTTGTATATCAGGATCTGTACCCCTAATTTTTCCATGAGTTCAGCTTTCCGCTCCGCCGTTACCAAAAGCTTGGGAGCTCGCTCGGGAAAAAGCACCTTGCTCGGGTGGGGCTCAAAAACAAAGGCGGTTGCTCTTCCTGTATCTAAGCCGGCCGCTGCTACCATTGTTTTGATCAAATGCTGATGGCCCTGGTGCAAGCCGTCAAAATTACCCAAGGCAAGATAAAGGGGACGGTGGTCAGGCTTGAAATTTTCAATTTCTCGTACTATCTGCATCGTTTAAGCTCCTTAGTTGTCCGGTAATACATTTTTCGCTATTTAAGGACCCTTTCCGCTTTAATCATGCCGACTCCTTCATAATTGCTTCGGGCCAGAGCCACTAAGCTGTTCTCCGGCGAGTATACCCGGATAAGTCCCTGCGGCAACCGGGCCTTTACCGTCACTGCCTGGCCGTTCATTATGGCATTCATATCCTGCCCGGAATCAATATGGACGGCGGGCAGATGAGCCAGCGGATAATCTAAGGGCCAAAGATAGTGGTTGATTAAGGTCTGATCCTGCAGGATTTTTTCCAGAGGCAAGGCTTGCTCTATATTAAACTGGCCCGAGCAGATGCGTACCAGGCCGGATAATAAAGCGCCCGTTCCCAGTTTGACGCCTATATCATGTCCCAAGGTACGTACATAAGTACCGCGGGAGCAATCGACTTTGATTTTAACCACCGGCAGCTCCGCATCCCGGTTTATTTCCAGTATCTCCAGGCTATGGATCACTATTTCTCTTTCTTCCCGGGCTACTGTTATCCCCTCACGAGCCAGCTCATACAAGCGTTTTCCCTGATAATGAACCGCAGAATACATCGGGGGGATCTGTTTGATCCTCCCGGTAAACTCCTGCAGAATATCCTCCAACTGCTCGGTCCGGAAATCTTTTTTTCCCGTATAATCAATGCGCCCCCAGGCATCCTGGGTATCTGAAACCGCTCCCAGAGTAAACTGAGCTATGTAAATCTTGCGTTCATCTTCTATATAGGGAATTATTCTGGTGGCCTTTCCTATCGCCAGGGGCAAAACCCCGCCGGCCATGGGATCAAGTGTACCAAGATGGCCAATTTTGACTTTACCGGGGATAATTTTTTTTATTTTTTTTACCACCTCAAAAGAGGTCATACCTTGAGGTTTATCAATATTTAAAAAGCCATGCAAGTTAAACCATCACGTCCTTGACCGTATTGATCACCCTCTGTTTAACATCTTCCAGATCACCCTGCTGCCGGGCCCCGGCGGCCTGTCGGTGGCCTCCGCCATCGTATAAAGCAGCGATCGCCGCTACATCAATCTTGCCTTTGGTCCGGAAACCAATTTTAATAACACCCGGTTCCGTCTCCCGAAAAAGTAATCCCACTTCAACCCCCACAATCATGCGGGTGTAGTTAATGATACCTTCGGGATGAAAATCCAGAGCGCCTATGGCTTTTACTTCTTCATAGGAAAGACTCATCCAGGCGATCCTGCCGTCATCACTGAATTCTATATGTTTTAAGGCCAGCCCCAGCAACATTACTTCCAGACGCGGCTTGGATTCAAACAGACAAATCCGGGCACGGTCAACATCAGCTCCCAGGTCCAGTAAACTGGCGGCAATACGCATGGTAGCAGAAGTGGTGTTGCTGTTCAGGAAGCCCCCGGTATCCATGATAACGGCAGCATAAAGACAATCCGCGATCTCTGCCCGGATCGGAACCTGCATAGCCTGCAGCAGGGCAAAGATAATTTCTCCTGTAGCCGCCGCACCGGGGTCTACATAATTATAGTCGCCATATAACTCTCTCTGGAGATGGTGGTCAATATTATAAATACATGCCTGGTCGTCGATTCGAGCTGCTATTTCCTCTCCGGCCCGCTCCCGGTCAGCACAATCCAGGAATATTATATGGGGCGGAATAACTTTTAGCTCGGATGGCTTTTTTATCATTTCCCAGCCCGATAAGTAATCATACCGGTCCGGCGCCGAATCCGCAAGAACCATGGTAACTTGCTTCCCGCTATCAGTCAGGCCCCAATAGAGCCCCAGCAGGGAACCTATACAGTCACCATCGGGGATGGTATGGCCCAGGATAAGATAATCATCAGATTTCAGCAATTGGCGGGCAATTTCTTCCATGCTATTCATCGTGAACTTTTGGTCCTTCCTTTAACTCATCCAAAAGCGACGAGATGCGTATACCCTGTTCAATGGAATGATCCAGGCGGAACTCCAGATCCGGTGCATGTTTGACCTGGATCCCCTGAACCAGCTCACTGCGGATGAAACCTTTGGCTTTTTGCAAGGCCTGCATGGTTTCCTCCTGTTTTTTATCGTCGCCTAATACGCTTATATATACCCGGGCATGACTCAGGTCATTGCTGACGTCAACTCTGGTGATAGAAACCGTGGTGAAATCAATGCGGGGGTCTTTTATATCTTCCTGGATTATACGGGCCATGATTCTCCTGATTTCTATCGCCATTCTTTCCTGTCTGCGCCTGCTCATGGCTTTACCCCCTTTTAAATAGTTTGCTAAAAGTCATTATATCTATAATTGCCGGGGTATTTCTTCCATCACATAGGATTCAATAATGTCGCCTTCTTTGACATCATTAAAATCCTGAATGCCTATCCCGCATTCGTAGTTTTCCACTACTTCACGGACATCATCCTTAAACCGTTTTAATGATGAAAGTCTGCCCTCGTATACGATTACACCATCGCGCAGTACCCGTACACTAGCATTCCTCTGCAGTCTGCCGTCAATAACATAGGAACCGGCAATCAAACCCACATTCGGAACTTTGAAAGTCGCCCGGACTTCAGCCCGTCCCATATATTTCTCTTTATATTCCGGATCAAGCAATCCGGCCATAGCCTTTTTCACATCATCAATTGCTTCATAGATGACCCGGTAGAGACGAACGTCAATGCCCTCGTCTTCTGCATATTTTCGAGCTTTAACATCAGGCCGGACATTGAACCCGATGATTATGGCCTGGGAAGCTGAAGCCAGCATAACGTCAGTCTCGCTGATGGCTCCTACCGCAGAATGAATCACATTTACTTTGACTTCATTAGTACCCAAGCGCAGAAGCGATTGCGCCAAGGCTTCAATTGAGCCCTGAACATCACCCTTGATAATCAAATTAAGCTCTTTGATATCAGCATCCTGCATCTGTTTAAAAAAGTCATCCAAGGAAACCTTGCTGCTCTGCTTCTGCTCTTCCATTTTCTTTTCACTCAAGCGCAGGTTCACTACTTCCTTGGCCACTTTTTCGTCACAAGCCAGAACTTTGCCTCCTGCTTCCGGAACATCTGACCATCCGGTAATCTCCACCGGCATGGAAGGATAAGCTTTTTCTACTCTTCTGCCTTTATGGTCAGTCATAGCCCGCACTTTGCAGAAATTATTGCCGCAGACCAGGAAATCTCCTATGTTCAGGGTACCCTTGAGGACCAGTACCGTCGCTACCGGTCCCCGGCCCCGGTCAAGCTGTCCTTCGACAACGACTCCTTCAGCGGCTCGGTCAGGATTGGCCTTAATTTCATGCATCTCTGCCACCAGCAGAATCATTTCCAGCAAGGTATCAATTCCCTGGCCCTGCTTGGCTGATACCGGTACAAATATGGTATCTCCACCCCATTCTTCGGCCACAATACCGTATTCAGTGAGCTGCCGCATCACTCTTTCCGGGTTGGCTTCAGGTTTGTCAATCTTGTTAATAGCAACCACAAATGGCACATTGGCAGCTTTTATATGGTTTACCGCTTCAATAGTCTGGGGCATGACCCCGTCATCGGCAGCCACTACCAACACTACAATATCGGTAAGATTTGCTCCCCTGGCACGCATAGCGGTGAAAGCTTCATGGCCAGGGGTATCTATAAAGGTAATTCGATTATCATTCACGGTAACCTGATAGGCTCCGATATGCTGGGTTATTCCTCCGGCCTCGCCGGAAACCACGTCAGATTTCCGTATCCTATCCAGCAATGAAGTTTTGCCATGATCGACGTGCCCCATTACGGTAACCACTGGAGGACGCAGCTTAAGGCTGGATTCAGCATCGACTATTTCTTCCAGCAATTTTTCTTCCTCGGAAATAGCTCGCTCCACCTTGACTTCATACAGGCTGGCGACTATTTCCGCAGTCTCAAAATCAACGGCCTGGTTGATAGATGCCATGGTGCCTAATTCCATTAATTTTTTAACTATTTCCGCTGAACTCCGATGCAATTTTTCCGCCAGTTCCCTGACGGTGGTATTTTCCTCCAGACTTATTTTATCCGGTAATTGGACTATGGTATCTTCTTTTTTACGCTTATGTTTATGTTTTCTGCCGGGACGACTGTAATCCTTTTGCATCTGGACGGGAGCGCTCTTGCGGGACTTATTTTTATCGTATTTACCCGCCGGTCCCGGTCGGGTCTCTTTACTCTTTTCCGCTACCTTAGTTTTTTGAGGTTCGCTGCGCTTCTCCAAAGCGGGCGCAATCGCCCTGTTATCGGTGCGGGGCTGGTCTTTGCGCTGCCCGGCAGGCGGAGCACCCGGCCTTCTAAAGTTCTGCCCCCGGTTGTCACCTGTAATTTCGTGGCTCTGGGGCTTATCCAAATTTGGCCTGGGAGGGCCGCCTTTGATTGGTTCACGGTTTGAAGGTCTATTCGAAGCCGGTCGGGGCTGATTTTTAAAAGCCTCACGGTTTTGCGGCCTATCCGGGCCCGATCTTGGCTGATCTTTTTGCACTCTGTCCTGGACTGGTCGAGGCGAGCCTTTAAAGGGCTCGTTATTCCGGTTTTTATCTCCACCCGGACGGTGGGCGTCTTTAAAATGCTGCTGGGGCCTGCCCTCCTGCGCTGACTGACCAAAGGGCCGATCTTTTGGCCTGATGGGTCTTTCCTGATTCTGAACCGGTCTCGGGGCTGTTTTCTTTTCCCCCTGGTGTTCCACCCGTTTAGCCTGTTCCTGGGCAGGTTGCTGTGGTCGCTTAGGGCTTGGGGTATCATTTTCCAGTGATCTGGCTGCAGAACTATCCCTTTTCCCGGCCTTGTTTTTTTCTTGTCTACCTCCGGTTTTTAGCTGTTTCTTAACCCAGTTAGCCTGGGATTCTTCCAAGGTACTCATATGGTTTTTGACATCCAGCCCCATATTCTGCAGAATATCCACCATTTCTTTACTTTGCAAGCCCAATTCTTTCGCTATCTCGTGTACTCTTATTTTGGCCATTCAACCACCCCCGTACTATTTAACCCTTCTCCCCGCGATTCCAAGAGTTTAATGATAGAATCCGCCATTCCCTGATCGTTTATAGTTAAGGCAACCCGGTAAGCCTTGCCCACGGAGGTGCCGAGTTCATATTTATTCCCCAGAACGAGCCAGGGAATTTTTCGTTTTTGACTGATACCAATCAGTGAATCTTTGGTATTTTCAGAAATATCACTGCTCATTACTAACAGGCAGGCCCGATTGAGCAAACTGGAGCGTACCGCCAGGGTACCCGACGATACTTTTCCTGCCTTCTGCGCTAAACCTATCCTACTGTAAATTTTGTTCAATTTATCACTCACCTTGTATTACGGAAGATTGGGAGATTTGCTTCATAAGCATCGCTATCACTTCATCAGGTATTTCCTGTTCCAAAGCCTTCTGTAAGCGTTTGCCCTTCAATGCCTGCTGCAAGCAATCAATCTGCGGGCACAGGTACGCTCCGCGACCTGGTTTCTTGCCGCTGCTATCTATTTCAATGCTGCCCTGGGGGGTGCGGACCACCCTGGTCAGCTCCTTCTTGTTTTTCATTTCCCTGCATCCTACACACATACGCTGTGGTATTTTACGGGTTTTGGCCATCTATATCGTTCTCCTCCATAAACTGGCTTTCACTCTTGATATCGACCTTCCAACTGGTCAGTTTGGCTGCCAGTCTGGCATTTTGTCCTTCTTTGCCAATAGCCAGGGAAAGCTGATAATCCGGTACCACCACCGTAGCCATTTTAGCTTCTTCGCTGGCATAAACGGCAAGTACTTTAGCCGGACTTAAGGCATTGGCAATGTATCTTTCCGGATCTTTATCATATTTGATAATATCAATTTTTTCTCCTCCCAGCTCCGATACTATGTTTTGGACCCTCAATCCTCTCGGTCCCACACAGGCGCCAACGGAATCAACCCTCTCGTCCAGGGAATGAACCGCTATCTTGGAGCGGGCGCCGGCTTCCCGGGCAATAGATTTGATTTCCACCACCCCATCATAGATCTCGGGTACTTCCAATTCAAACAGACGCCGCAAAAAATAGGGGTTAGTCCGGGATACGTATATGTTAGGCCCTTTGGAGGTATTTTTAACCTCATATATATAGGCTTTTATTCTTTGCCCCAGTTCATACTTTTCTCCGCTGATCTGGTCGGAAGGCAGCATGATGCCGTCGGTCCTGCCCAGGGTAATATATACGGTTTTGGCTTCTATTCTCTGGATGATACCGGTAACTATTTCCCCTTCACGTTCGAGAAACTCCTCATAGATTAGACTTCTTTCAGCCTCCCGGAGTTTTTGGATAACCACCTGTTTTGCCGTCTGAGCAGCTATACGTCCAAAATTAGCCGGTGTAGCTTCGACGTAAACCATATCCTCTTCCTGGCAATCGGGGTACAGCTCCCGGGCTTCAGTTGTAGCAATTTCCACCCGCGGGTCTTGTACCTCAGGTACTACTTTTTTCTGGGAAAATACCTTGACCTCCCCGGTTAAATCGCTGAATTCCACGCTCACACTCTGAGCCGTGCCGAAGTTTTTCTTGTAGGCGGTGTTAAGTGCCGCCTTAATTGCATCTATCAGAGCCACTTTTGGAATACCGCGCTCTTTTTCTATTTCGTGCAATGCCTGTATTAATTCATTAGACATTGTTTTTCCTCCTTAATAATCCGGATATAATCTAACCCTGGAAACCATCTCGCGGGGAAGATCCATTACTTCCCCCCCAACTTCGACCTGAATTCTCGTTTCATCGTTTCCTACCAGTATTCCCTTAATTTTACCAGGACCCTGATAGGGCTTGAGCATTTTGATTTTCACCATACTGCCACGAAAACGCAGGAAATCTTTATCCTTTCTTAAGATGCGGTCCAACCCGGGTGATGACAATTCTAGATGATCATAATAAATATTACGGTCATCCAATATGGGTTTAATGGCCCGAGTAGCTTGACTGCAAAGATTCAGGTCAACCCCCGCTTCGCTGTCTATTAAAATTCGGAGCAGTTGTTCCTTATTCTCCCTGCGGTATTCGACTTCCACCAGCTCTATAGCCAACCGGTCAAGCTCCCTCTCAACCAATTCTTCGATTTCCTGTGTCTTGCCCAATAAATCACCCCCGGCGGTTTTTTTATGATTACCGGTGCGTTACAATAGAAAAAGTGGGCGGACACCCACTTGTGGTTAACAGATATTAGTAAGCTTAGTATCAGTATAACATAATGCTGATAATTTATACAAGTCAGTACCAGTATTAGGGTTTTACTCAGGAGAAAAGGCTTATCTGGCTGTTTTCAGGCAAATCTCCGAAGCAGTTGCTTTGTTTCAGTACTTCCATAGCGGTTTTATTAAGCCGGGTCCGCTGTTGAAAATTCTCAATGGAGATATAGTCTCCTCCAGCTCTGGCGTCGACAATGCTTTGAGCCGCATTGGCGCCCACATTGGGCAAAGCCGAGAAGGGCAGCAGCAGCCCGTCTTGGTATACTACAAAACGACTGGCCTGGGAATGGTAGATATCAACCGGATAAAATCGGAGACCCCGCGCACACATTTCCAAAGCTACCTCCAGCACCGGCAGCAATTTTTTTTCCTTTTGCGGGGCTTTAAATCCCATACGGTTAATCTCCTTGATGCGCTGGGCGATCTTGTCGATCCCTTCCAGAACGGTTTGCGCTTCAAAATCTTCAGCCCGGATGCTGAAGAAGCTGGCGTAAAATTCTCTGGGGTAGTTGATCTTAAAATAGGCAATGCGAAAAGCCATCATAACATAGGCAACCGCATGAGCCTTAGGAAACATGTATCTGATCTTCTGGCAGGATTCAATATACCAGGATGGTATCTGGCAGTCTTGCATAACATTTTTCTGATTATCCTTCAGCCCCTTGCCTTTACGCACGTTTTCCATGATCTGAAAGGCCTGGTTTTTATCCATTCCCTGCTGAATCAAATATATCATGATATCGTCCCGGGTGCATATTACTTCACTAAGACTGGCTACATTGCTTTCGATCAGAACCTGGGCGTTATTGAGCCAGACATCAGTGCCATGGGATAGCCCGCTTATCCTAACCAGTTCGGAAAAAGTTGTAGGCCGGGTCGCCTCCAGCATTTGCCGTACAAACCGGGTGCCAAATTCAGGTATCCCATAAGTTCCTACACTGCTGCCGATCTCATCCGGGGTAACTCCCAAAGGCTCGATCCCTGAAAATAACGCCATGGTTTGCCTGTCATTCAAGGAAATAGTCGCTGCCTTAATACCGGTTAAATCCTCCAGTTCCTTGATTACAGTAGGATCGTCATGTCCCAGAATGTCCAGTTTGACCAATTGATCGCCGATAGCATGGTATTCAAAATGAGTGGTTATTACCCCGGATTCTTTATTGTCAGCCGGGTGCTGCAAGGGGGTAAATTCCAGGATATCGTGATCCTGGGGCACGACTATAAGCCCGCCCGGATGCTGTCCGGTAGTTCTTCTTACTCCGGTTATACCGGCAGCCAGGCGTTCAACTTCTGAATTTTTGAGCGTAACCTGTTTTTCTTCGGTATATTTTTTTACAAAACCAAAAGCGGTGCGCTCCGCAATGGTGGAGATGGTACCGGCCCGGAATACATTCTCGCTCCCGAATAATTCTTCAACATACTGGTGCGCATGGCCCTGATAATCTCCGGAAAAGTTTAAATCAATGTCCGGTACCTTATCACCCTCAAAACCCAAAAAAGTTTCAAAAGGTATGTCAAAACCCTCATTATGCATAGGATTGCCGCAGATCGGACAGTTCTTGGGTTCCAGGTCGGCACCGCAACCTACCGATAAATCCGCCACGATTTCGCAATACTTGCAGGATGGGCAAAGATAATGAGGTGGAAGCGGATTAACCTCGGTTATACCAGTCAAATGAGCCACCATCGAAGATCCCACCGAGCCTCTTGATCCAACCAGATATCCATCCTGGTTGGATTTCTTAACCAGTTTATGGGCAATAAGATAGAGGACGCTGAATCCGTGCCGGGTGATAGAGTCAAGCTCCCGTTCGATACGAGCTCTTATCAGGGGCGGCATGTCTTCCCCATACCGAGCATGAGCCCCATCCCAGGTCAATTGTGTGATTTCTTCTTCGGCCGAATCAATTTTAGGCGGATAAAATCCCTCGGGGACAGGTTGAATTGCTTCTACCATGGCATTAATCAATGCGGGATCATCTATAACCACTTTGCGGGCATCAGCCGCTCCCAGGTAAGAATACTCCTCCAACATCTCATCCGTAGTTTTGAAATACAAGGGAGCTTGGACTTCGGCATCCTGATAGCCTTGTCCGGATTGAATTATCCTGCGATAAACCTCATCCTGGGGATCCAAAAAGTGTACGTCACCGGTGGCTACCACCGGTTTATTAAGTCTTTTTCCCAGTTCGACAATATGCCGGTTCAACTGCTCCAGTTCTTCCCCGTCCTTGATCCGGCCTTCCCGGATGAGAAATTCGTTATTGGCCCGGGGCTGAATTTCAAGATAGTCATAAAACCGGGCAATCTTTTCCAGCTCCTCTTCACTGCTTCCATTAACCAGGGCCCGATATAATTCTCCGGCTTCACAGGCCGAACCCAGAAGGATTCCTTCCCGCTTCTCTTCCAATACCCGACGGGGAATGCGGGGCTGACGGTAATAATAATCCAGATAAGATACACTGACCAGGCCGTACAGGTTCTTCAGACCAGTCCGATTGCAGGCGAGTAAAATAATATGGTAGGGAGTCGCTTTTTTATCTTCTTCAATCAGGTAGCCTTCCACTCCATATATTATTTTGATATTGTATTTCCGCCCTGCCTGGAAGGCCTCCGGGAAAGCCTGGATACAACCGTGATCAGTTATAGCAATAGCCGGATGTTTCCAAACGGCAGCCCTTCTGATCAGAGAAGAAATATCACATAAACCATCCATGGCACTCATTTTGGTGTGGGCATGCAATTCGATTCTTTTGTACTCACAATCATCACTGCGGATTTTTTTCTCTACGGTTTGATAATTATCCAAAAACAGTACCAATTCATGGGCTATATCATCATAACGCAGGCTTCCCCCAACTCTGATCGCATCCCCCACATTTATCCGGTCATCTTCCAGGTTATCCAGAAATGTTTTGAGTAACAGGGTATCGGTATAATCGGTCAGATAGTAAGTAACCACATATCTGTCACCCCGAATACTGCTTATCTCTTTATTCCACACCTCCCCTTCCACCACCAGGTTCTTCAGTCCTTCCTGAACTTCACTCAGTGGTATCACTTTCTGCTGGTCAAGGTCTATATGACGTCTTTCTCTTTTTCTTGAAGGACGGGGGGTGTAGTCTCTTATTTCCAGAACCTCCGCTTTAGTCCCGCTAATGGTGGGCTCAACCGGGAGCTGTTCCTTATGGCCGGTGGCCAGAGCTCGTACCAGCACCCGCAGGCTGTATTGCTCCCAAAACCAGTCGGCCAGATGATTGCACACTTCATGTTCAATCAGATAATTAAAGGTCGCTTCGTCTTCAGCTATAAGATCCAGGCGATCATCTTTAATCATCCACTCAATCCCCTCGGCAATTGACTCCTGATCAAAAAAAGAGGAGCTTAACTCCCCCTTCCGGCCGGCAATAATCTCATTTATTTTATGGGCGGGCTCAGTCGGCAGAGGGATTATTTCCAGATAATCCAGATAGGTTATGCACTCATGCAGTTCCTTCGCCGTTTGACGTACGATCTCGGCGTTAAGAGTATCATTGATCCCGACATATATAAACCACGCTTTATTGCCGGTATGGACTTCAGTTCTATGTATTCTTGCTTGCTGCCATACAGCCGGCAGCTCCTTGCCGGTAATTTCCCGGTAAAAGGAAGCAAAATCACGTGTCAATTACAAATCCTCCCTCGGGGTTAATTCAGCCGGTCAATGCTGCGCAGTTCTTTCATTCCTGAAAGCTCGTCGATCACCTGGGATATATTCATTCCACTGGGGAGTTCCAGTAATAATTCCACTTCCAGATCGTCTTCTTTCTCCAAGCGGTTCAATTGAATGTTTTTTATTAAAACCCCCATGTCGCCCAGAATAGAGCCGATGGTTCCCACCTGCCCGGGCCGATCCTCCACCACTATAACCAGGCCCTTGTATTCCCGCATGCCGGTAAACAACTGTTCGAACTTGATAAAATAAATAAGGACAAACAATATAAGAACAGTTGTAGCTATGGCCGGCATGTATAATCCGGCGCCAACCGCCAGCCCTATGCAGGCCACCACCCATAAACCGGCGGCAGTAGTCAGTCCCCTTACCGAAGCTCCTTCCCGCATAATGGTTCCCGCCCCCAGGAAACCGATACCGCTGACCACCTGGGCCGCGATTCTGCCCGGATCGGCATTTACGGTCTGATAATACTGCAAGTAGATATCAATAGATACAATCATGGCCAAGGCTGAGCCTACACAAACCAGAGTATAGGTACGCAAACCGGCAGGGCGGTTCAGGCTTTCCCGTTCCAGCCCTATCATTCCTCCCAGTATACAGGCCAAAGCCAGCTTGAATATTATCTCATAGGTTGACATCTTACCCCTTCACATCCACCCTCATTATTATCCTCTGATTATTTTAAGCACCTTTTCCGGCACCAGATCAATATCGGTGAGTTCCGCCTCTTTTTCCCATCTTTTCTTTACTTCGGCCTTATTTTCCTGCAAGGCTTTGGGCCCAATGGTTACCCTTACCGGTATGCCAATAAGATCGGCATCCTTAAACTTAACTCCCGCTCTCTCATCCCGATCGTCAATTAACACTTCCAGTCCGTCCTCCCGCAGAAGCTGGTAGATGGATTGGGCAGCTTGCATCTGCTCTTTATTTTTACTGTTCACCGGCACCACTATCACCTGGTAAGGGGCTATGGCCATGGGCCATATTATACCATTCTCATCATAGTTTTGTTCAACTGCAGCCGCCATGGTTCGGGAAATACCTATACCATAGCACCCCATTACAAAGGGACGCGCCTGACCGTTTGGATCCAGAAAAGTGGCCTCCATAGCATCTGAATATTTGATCCCCAGTTTAAATATATGTCCTACCTCAATTCCCCGTACCGTATTCAGCTTGCCGGCACAGACCGGGCAGGGATCGCCAGCCACCGCATTCCTGAGGTCAAGGATGGCTTCCGGGACAAAATCTCTTCCCATATTGACATTCTTAAAATGGTAATCATCTTCATTGGCGCCGCAGGCAAAGTTATGCATAGCGGCTATTTCCAAATCAGCATAGATTTTGACATTCATACCCACCGGCCCCAGGGAACCGAAACCGGCGCCCGATAATTTTTTTACTGAGGCTTCATCGGCCATCAGCAGTTCATTACATTCCAGGGCGTTTTTGAGCTTGATTTCATTCAGTTCCCGATCACCTCTGATCAAGGCGGCAACCAGCTCCCCGTCAGCTGTGTACATCAAAGTTTTTACCTGTTCGGAGGCGGGAATATGAAGAAAGTCGGCGATATCTTGAATGGTGCGCTGTCCCGGAGTATGAACTTTTTCTATCGCCAGGGGGGCAGCCTCTGCTGCTTCCCCGGCAATGCAGACGGCCTTTTCAACATTGGCAGCGTAATCGCAGCTATCACAGTAGACAATTTCCGATTCACCCGTTTCCGCCAGGACCATAAATTCATGACTTTCATTGCCGCCGATGGCGCCGCTGTCGGCTTCTACCACCCGGTAGCGCAGGCCCAGCCTCTGAAATATTTGTTTATAGGCATAGTACATCTTATGATAGGATTTATCCAATCCCTCATCATCAATATCAAATGAATAGAGATCCTTCATAATGAATTCCCGCCCCCGCATCAAGCCAAAGCGAGGTCTTATCTCATCCCGATACTTATTCTGGATCTGATACAGCAGCAGGGGCAAATCCCGGTAAGAATGGATATCACTATCCACCAGGGTGGTAATTATCTCCTCATGGGTTGGTCCCAAAGCAAAATGTCTCTTATGACGATCCTGGAGGCGAAACATTTCTTCGCCGTAAACCTCCCAGCGACCCGATTTTTGCCATAATTCAGCCGGTTGAACTATAGGCATGAGCACTTCCTGCCCCCCGGCCCGGTCCATTTCTTCCCGCACTATGTTTTCAATCTTTCTGATTACTCTATAGCCAAGAGGGAGGTAGGTATATACCCCGCCGGATGTTTTACGGATAAATCCCGCCCGCAGCAACAGCTGGTGGCTGATGATCTCAGCTTCACTGGGAACTTCCCTTAAGGTTGGATAAAACAACTCTGAAGACTTCAAGCTAGTCTCCCTCCTTAATTTCCATCAGTTTTTCTATTTCTGCCAGCAACGCTTCTACCAGCATCTTCTCCGGCACCTTCCTGATAATTTCACCATGTTTAAAGAGCAGCCCGGTTCCTCTCCCTCCGGCAATGCCTAAATCAGCTTCCCGGGCCTCTCCCGGACCATTGACTACACAACCCATTACGGCAATTTTCATAGGTCTGTCCAGATGTCGGATCTGCCGGTCCACTGCTTCCGCGGTCTTTATCAAATCAATCTCACAGCGCCCGCAGGTGGGACAGGAGATAAGCTCCACCCCACGTTCCCGCAAGCCCAAACTGCGCAATATTTCGTATGCCGCCCAGACTTCGTCCACCGGGTCAGCCGTCAACGATACCCTGATAGTATCGCCTATGCCTTCACTGAGCAGCATACCGATTCCCATAGCGGATTTTATCAAGGCCCGCTCCCGGGTACCAGCCTCGGTGATGCCAACATGCAAGGGATACTCAATTCGGTCTGCCATCATGCGATAGGCTTGGACCGATAATGTTACTGACGAGGCCTTAAGAGAAACCTTTATCAACTCAAAGTCCATATCCTCCAGGATATGAATATTATCCAGAGCACTCTCCACCATGGCTTCCGCACAAACTCCGCCATAGCGGGAAATCAGCCTTTTGTCCAGGGAGCCGGCGTTAACCCCTATCCTTATAGGTACCTGTCTCTCCCGGCAACTCTTGACCACTTCCCTCACCTTCCAGGCTTCACCTATGTTGCCGGGATTGATGCGTAAACCGTCGGCGCCGGCAGCAATACTCTGCAAAGCCAGGCGGTAATCAAAATGAATATCAGCAATAAGCGGTACATTGATCTGTTGCTTAATTTTTTCTATCGCCTGAGCCGCTTCCTGATTGACCACTGCCACCCGCACCAGCTCACAACCGGCTTGCTCCAGCAATCGTATCTGTTTTACGGTAGAATCAATATCCCGGGTATCGGTATTGGTCATGGACTGTACTTTTACTGGATTATCCCCGCCTATAGCAACGTTTCCTATCCTGATTACCCTGCTTTTCCTTCCCATAAACGCTATCCCTTTATCAGTCTTATGATATCATTGAAGGTTACCAGCACCATAAGCGAAATCAAGAACAGGAATCCCAGCCAATGAATGAAACCTTCCCGCTCCGGTTCCAGAGGTTTCCTCCTGATTGCTTCCACCAGGGCGAAAACGATCCGGCTTCCGTCCAAAGCCGGGATGGGCAAAAGATTCAGGACTCCCAGATTTATACTTAGAAAAGCGGTGAAACTGAGCAGCAATACTATACCTACCTGGGCCGCTTCCCCTATCATCTTGGTAATACCTACCGGTCCGGCCAAATCACCTACCGACGCTCCGCCGCTGAACAGCATCCCCAGTGATGATAAAAGCAGAACGGTCAGCTCGTAGGTCTGTTGAAAACCAATTTTGACGGCATTTATTACTCCCTGTTTATCATAGGTCATAGCACCCATAACCCCGATACTGGGTTTGCCGGTCTGCTCATTGTTTACCGGAGTAACCTCAAGGTTTACGGTCCGTCCCTCACGCTCTACCTGAAAATGAAGGGTTTGACCTGCTTCGGCACTGGCTATAGTGGTTGTAAGCTCATTCCATTTGGCTATTGGTTTCCGGTCTATGGTCAAAACCAGGTCATTGGACTTAAGTCCTGCTTTTTCAGCCGGCGTATCGGCCACCACCTGGCCGATCAGAGGCTGTTCTGAAGGATTAGGTATTCCCACTACCGAGTAGACATAGACAAATATTAAAAGCGCCATAACGAAATTCATGAACGGCCCCGCAAATGAGACCGCCATCTTTTCCCAGGGTTTGCGATTATTGTAGCCTTCCGGATCATTGTCATCACCCGGTTCCTCCCCGGCCATGCGTACATACCCGCCCAGTGGTATAATCCGCAGCGAGAAGTCGGTGCCGTTCTTTTTCCAGCCCAATAGGCGCGGACCAAAACCAATGGAAAATTCCCATACCGGTATGCCGATTACGCGTGCCGCCATGAAGTGACCCCATTCATGTACCAGAATAAGAACTGCTATAATCAACAGGGTTATAAGTATTGTCACACCTGTACTCACTCTCTGTATCCTCCCTTGCCAAGATTATTCTTACCAGTTTAGTTTACCATACTGAGGCAAGTTTCTCGGGCCCAGGTATCTACCGCCAATATCGTATCCAGGTTGGGTGCCGGGACCGCATTATGCTGATTCATGGTTTTTTCCACCAGTATAGGTATATCCGTAAACTTTATTCTATTATTCAGGAAACTGCTTACCGCTATTTCATTGGCGGCATTCAAAACCACCGGCATGGTTCCTCCTGATCTGCCGGCTGCATAAGCCAGGCTCAGGCTGGGAAATAAGGAATCATCCACCCTAGAAAAATGTATGCTTTTCAGACTGGCAAAATCAAGGCTGCAGGCTGGAGACTCCAACCTTTGGGGCCAGGTTAAAGCATATTGGATGGGAATCCGCATATCAGCCGCGCCCAGATGGGCCAGGAAAGAACCGTCAATCAGTTCCACCATGGAATGAATAACACTTTCTTTTTGCACCAGTACCTCAATCCGGTCATAATCTACCGCAAATAAATGATGCGCCTCAATGACCTCCAGTCCCTTATTCATCAGGCTGGCGGAATCAACAGTGATTTTTGGGCCCATAGACCAGTTCGGGTGTTTCAATGCCATGTCAACAGTAACTGTCTCCAACTGCTGGCGGGAAAAATCACGGAAGGGTCCTCCGGAAGCAGTGAGCCATATTTTTTGCAGGAATCTCTCTTCTCCCTGTAGACACTGATATATGGCGGAATGTTCACTATCTACCGGGATTATCTCTACCTGCTCCTGACAAGCCGTCTTCATTACAATATCACCAGCTGCCACCAAGGTCTCCTTGTTGGCCAGAGCAACCCGTTTGTGGGCTTTTATGGCCTCCAGGGTAGGCCTGATTCCTACAGCCCCGCTTACCGCTACCACAATGGTATCAGCCTCCGGCAGGGAACTGAGCTCACTCATGCCGGCTATGCCAGCCAGTATTTTACATTTGCCGGCTACTCTCTCTTTCAACTGCCGGTAAGCGGCAGGATCAGAAACTGCAACCACTGCCGGTCTATACCGGTGGACCTGTTCTTCCAGCCGGGCTGCTTCATCCCGAGCGGCAAGGCCAATTACCCGAAAGCGCTCCGGGTGCTTATCCACCACTTCCAGGGCCTGGCGGCCAATGGAACCGGTCGAACCCAGTATTACTATATTATTTATCATAGTGCTGCCTAAATCTTCTTTCAATCCCGGTTCCTCCATCCCAGCAAGCCGTCAAAGATACCTACCCGGTAGCAGGCTATTATGATAACCACCAGCACCGGGCCCATTATCATTCCTATAACTCCTCCCAACTGCAGGCCGGCATAAAGTGATATAAGGGTAGCCAAGGGATGCAGTCCAATATTGTCGCCGACAATTTTAGGTTCCAGGAACTGCCTGACTACCGATATCAGAATAAATACTATCAGCAGACTTATGGCCAAACGGGTATTGCCGGTAATGAAGTGCCAGATAATCCAGGGTACAAATATAGTACCCGGACCCAGAACCGGTAAAATATCACATATGCCGACTATGATGCCTATGGTCAGGATATAGTCCACCTGCAGAATCTTTAAGGAAACAATGGTAATGATAGCCGTAATAGTGATAAGTATGCTGTAGGCCTTGAGAAAGCCGATCAACGCGCGAAATAATTCAGTAATTACTTTCATGGTCGTGGATTGCGCCGTTCCCGGGATAAAGCGCATAGAAAAATTCACCAGGGCTCTGCGATCCTTAGTAATAAAGAAGGTAGCCACCGTAGCGATTATCAGGAATATCAAAGCTCCCGGCAGCACGGTCAGAGCTTGCACCAAAGCATTGATGCTGCTGTCCAGCAAAGCTTGCAGGCTTTGCAGACTCCGGCCCAGGTTTTCATGTATGGCCGCCTCCACTTGCGGCGGCAGATTCAAACGCAGATAGAACAATTCAAAATTGTCAAATGTTTCAATAAACCGGGTTATTATCTGGTCGGAATAATGTACCACCTGAGGATACAGCCGGGACAGTTCCTTTATTATCATTGATATAAGGGCTGATATCAGATAGATAAAGCCTCCCACCACCATAATCAAACTGATAACCACAGCCCAGGCTCTTTTTATTTTAGTGTTTATTTCAAAGAATCTTACTATCGGCTCTATAATTAATGCTATTATCAGAGCCAGAATAAAGGGAAGAAAAATTATGGGCAGATAAGAGAGCATTTTACCCAAAATAGGAAAAACGTAAGTAAACAGCAGGTATATAGCGACCAGTGCCATAACCAGTATTGACAGCCGGGTTAATCTTTTAAGGCTTTTTTGTAATTCAGGATCCATCTCTTTCCCCCGTTTCTTTAGGAAATTTATGCGGGTTCCGGGATTTAATAAGTAAATATCCATAGATTATCACAGATTTAAAAGTATAACAACTCTGTGATGTCACCTCCGGGTGACAATTAAGGTTGCGGCGGAAGGGGGCGAGCCCCACGGATACGGCCTCCGGGCATAGGATTCAATATAATTTCGCTGTTATCCTTAATAAATGATATAAAAGGCATAATAATAGACCAAGGGCACTACCAGCAGAAAACTATCAAAGCGATCCAGGACCCCGCCATGGCCAGGAAGGATCTTCCCGGTATCCTTGACCCGGAAATATCTTTTTAGAGCGGAAATAAATAAATCTCCCAGTTGTGCCATTATACCCGCGCCTAATCCTAACGCTAAAACATATGCCATATTAACCTGAGTCATATCTGTTGTCAAGAAAAAGGCCAAGGCCACTGCCGCACAAAGAATCAGTCCTCCCACCGCTCCTTCCCAGGTTTTGTTAGGACTTAAGCCCGGCAGCATTTTATGTCGGCCCCATAACTTACCGGCGCAATAGGCTCCCGTATCGCTGGCCCAGGTAAGAAGCAAGGCCAGCAGCATAATAAGAAAAGGCTGGGGCAGGCCGATTATAATTATGGTATAGCTCAGCAATAAACCGATGTAAGCAGCTCCAAACAGGCTGACGGCTACATTCATGATATTCACTGCGGGATATTTTAGAATAGTAATAATTGCTGCCAATACCAGAATAGCGAATATGCCAGGATAAAGATAGGGGGCAGGCTTAAAAAGAAGCAGCAAGAGTAAAAGCACTCCCGGTATGAACAGTGGTTTTATATCAATATTAATCATCATACGAGAATATTCATAAAAAGCCAGTAATGCCATCAGGGTAAAAAATATCTTCCAGTATAATCCCCCCGCATAGAGTATACCCAGTAAAATAGGAATACCGATAATTGACGTAATAACCCTGGCCTTAAACACCTTCACTACCCTCTTCCAGTGTACTTAAAGCTCCAAATCTCCTGTCGCGCTGCTGGTATTCCGCTATGGCGCCAAAAAGATCATCCCGGCTGAAATCGGGCCATAAGCAGTCGGTAACCCAGATTTCAGTATAAGCCAGCTGCCAGAGAAGGAAGTTGCTTAAGCGCATTTCCCCGGCGGTCCTTATCAACAGGTCGGGGTCGGGAAGTCCAGCGGTATACAGCAGTTCCGCCACACTGTTTTCGGTTATGTCAGTTGGCGCCATCTCACCTTTGGCGATTTTAGCCGCTAATTTTTTAACCGCATCGGTTATCTCGGTTCGGGAGCCATAATTAAGGGCAATATTAAAGATCAATCCCTGATTCTCCCGGGTGGTTAATAAAGCCTGTTCGATCTCATCCCGGCATTGCTGGTTTAAAACCGTATAGTCCCCGATAATATTGATTCGAACCTGGTTCTCATGGAGCTCCGTAAGTTCTTTATGGAGAAATTCCACCAGCAGTTTCATCAGGTACTGCACCTCATTTTCCGGACGTTTCCAATTTTCGGTGGAAAAAGCGTAGACGGTAAGAATCGGGATTTTTAATTCATCGCAGGCTTTAACCACTCTTTTCAGAGCAGCCATGCCCGCACGGTGACCCATGGTACGCGGCATCAGGCGTCGCCTTGCCCATCTGCCGTTGCCATCCATAATAATGGCAACATGACGGGGAAGAGCATTACTATCTTTTAAACTGCTTTTTTTCTTCAGCAAGATAGCCCTTCTCTCACTAAATTACAAAAACCCCCGGACAGAGGGGTATTTTGTAATAATTATAACCATACTCAGTTTTTATTTAAACTTCCATAATATCTTTTTCTTTAGTCTGCATAATGGCATCTATATCCTTGATATATTTGTCGGTTAGTTTTTGAATATCATCCATACCTTTTTTACTTTCATCCTCGGAAACCAGTTTCTCTTTCTCACTGGATTTAAGCAAATCATTCCCCTCGCGCCGGATGTTTCGCACTGCTACCCGGGCTTCCTCGGCTTTTTTCTTCACTACTTTGACCAAATCTTTTCTTCTTTCTTCGGTGAGCTGGGGAATAGCGATTCGCACAACATTACCGTCGTTATTGGGGTTGACTCCCAGATCTGATTTCATGATGGCCTTTTCAATGCTGGCAATGCTCCCTTTATCCCAAGGCTGAATCACCAGCAGCCTGGCTTCCGGCACAGTGATATTAGCCAGCTGATTGAGCGGGGTCGGTTGACCATAGTAGTCCACCATAATCTTTTCCACCATGGCGGGATTGGCTCTTCCGGCCCGCAAACCTGCCAGATCCTGGGTAAAATGTTCGATAGTTTTTTTCATCCGCTCTTCCGCATCACTCAAGATATCTTTTATCATTGCCTTACCTCCCCTACGTAGGTACCAATGTTTTCACCCATAACTGCCCGCAATATATTGCCGTCCTCCATCAAGTCAAATACTATGATAGGGATTTTATTGTCCATACATAAAGAAGCCGCGGTGGAATCCATGACTCCCAGTCCTTTGTTGAGAACATCTATATACCCAAGAAAGCTGAATTTTTTGGCATCAGGGTTCTTAACCGGATCAGAATCATAAACCCCGTCAACCTTTTTTGCCATAAGAATAACCTCAGCTTCAATTTCAGCCGACCTTAAAGCGGCCGCCGTATCCGTGGAAAAATAAGGATTTCCGGTTCCCGCCGCAAATATTATTACCCGGCCTTTCTCCAGATGGCGAATGGCTCTTCTTCTTATGTAGGGCTCAGCAATTTCTTTCATTTCTATGGCGGTCATAACCCTGACCCCCAGGCTCTGTTTTTCCAAGACATCCTGTAAGGCCAAAGCATTTATTTCCGTGGCCAGCATTCCCATATAATCAGCCGTAGCCCGCTCTATACCCTGGGCGCTGCCGGCTACTCCCCGCCAGATATTACCTCCACCTACCACAATAGCGACTTCAACCCCTTGTTTTACAACATCCACTACCTGGCTGGCAATAGATACCAGTGTTTTAGGATCTATACCATAGCCGCTGCTGCCTGCCAGCGCCTCTCCACTAAGTTTCAGCACAATCCTCTTATATCTGGGGTTCTGCAAGTGACTTCCTCCTTGCCGTCGTCATAATTACGGTGCTATTAATCATAAGTATCAGGCGGCTGGGGTTTATTTTCCCAGTTGGGACATGACCTCGGCCGCAAAGTCACACTGCTCTTTTTCTATGCCCTCACCCAATTCGTAGCGCACAAACCTTCTGATATTGATATTTTCACCGATTTTGGCTATATTTTCGTGAACCAGTTCCTGCACCGTCTTGTCAGGGTCTTTGATATAGGGTTGCTCCAGCAGGCAGCGCTCTTTGTAGAATTTATCCAGTCGGCCTTCCACCATCTTGTCAACTACCTTTTCCGGTTTGCCTTCCTCCAGCGCCTGGGCTCTCAATACTTCCTTTTCATGTTCAATAGCACTGGCGGGAACTTCTTCCCGGCTGACAAATTCAGGATTGGAAGCGGCAATCTGCATAGCAATATCATAGGCCAGTTGTTTAAATTCAGGTGTTTTTCCCACGAAATCAGTTTCGCAGTTTACCTCTACCAGAACCCCTATCCGGCCGCCGCCATGGATATAGGAAATAACCAGCCCCTCGCTGGCTAGCCGGCCCGCTTTTTTGGCCGCTTTGGCCAATCCCTTGGTGCGTAATTCATCTATGGCTTTCTCAATGTCGCCATTGGTAGCCACCAAGGCTTTTTTGCAGTCCATCATTCCAACCCCGGTTCTCTCCCGCAGTTCTTTTACCATTTCAGCAGTAACCACTGATTTTAACCTCCTAAACTAATTTTATTCATAGAAAAGGGGTGCATCAGGAAAACATCTCCAATTACACCCCTTGATTTGTTAAGCTGTAACCTGTTCTCCCTGTTTTCCTTCCAGTACCGCATCCGCAATTTTAGATGATATTAGTTTAACCGCTCTTATAGCATCGTCGTTTCCCGGTATTACATAATCTATTTCATCCGGGTCACAATTGGTATCAACGATAGCCACCACTGGAATATTGAGTTTTCTGGCTTCAGCTACGGCTATCTTCTCTTTACGCGGGTCAACTACAAAAACAGCGCCCGGAAGTTTATCCATATCCTTGATGCCTCCCAGGAACCTTTCCAGTCTTTCCCCTTCGTTGAGCAGACGCGCCACTTCTTTCTTGGTCAGTACTTCGAAAGCGCCTTCACTCTCCATTTTCTCCAGTTCTTTGAGCCGAAATACTCTTTTGCGGATAGTTTTGTAATTGGTAAGCATGCCTCCCAGCCAACGCTGGTTTACAAAGTACATGCCACATCTGGTAGCTTCATCCCGAATTGTTTCCTGAGCCTGTTTTTTAGTGCCGACAAAGAGAACCCCTTTGCCGTCTGCCACCACTGATCTGATAAATTCATAGGCATCGTCAAACTTCTTGACGGTTTGCTGGAGATCAATAATATAGATACCGTTTCTCTCCATATAAATATAGGTGGCCATCTTGGGATTCCATCTGCGGGTCTGGTGTCCGAAATGCACCCCTGCTTCCAGGAGCTGTTTCATAGTAATTACTGACACCGATATCCCTCCTTTCAGTTTTAATCCTCCGCAGTTTCATCCTCTCTGAAAACTGAAATCAGCACTGTTCAGAAAGTCAAGCTGCGTGTGTAATTACCAAGTGATAATATAGCATAAAATTACCTGGTTTTGCAAGCGGGCCGGGCATCATAATCCCGCCAAAGATACTTTTATTTTACGCCATCACATCTAAATAAGAAAATGCTTGATCAGACTTTGCATATAAACTCCCTTTCAAGGCTGTATTCTTTGCCATAATTCTGAAAAGTACTTTCCATATTTAAAACTGTCTTTTGGGGAGATTTTATTACCTGATTTTTTTGAGGGTGCCGAAGATCAGAGTTGAGGCTCTGTCCGCATGAAATCAAATATTCAGGATAGAATAAATATTGGATCCTGATAAATAAGTAACGGAGGTGCATGGTGATGGCTCCTAAAATGGAAGTAAAATGCGGCGTAGACACTTGTCATTACTGGAAAAGCAGTTACTGCCATGCCGATAACCTTGAAGTTAACCCTCAAGGAGACGGCAAAGCACATTCCAGCGACGGGACATGCTGCACCACCTTTAGAAGGATCTGAAACAAGGGGAGGCGTCGTTAAAGATGTCTCCCCCCCCATTTTTATTATTGAAATATCCTGATTTACGTTTTCACGAAATAGTTGCTTGAACATAGCCGCCTGTACCGGATGCGCTGCATCCGGCTTTGTGTGTCCAATATCTCCTTTATACTACTTGCACCCTGGTTTGATCCTGCCTGGGACGGAAGGAGGGATGCCAGTATGGCATCTCTTTCAATTATTATCACCTAAAAAACCGGGGCAATAACCTCCGGTTTTTTACATAGACGCTCTTTTTTGGTTTAACAGATTGAGTATCAGACTTACTTCGCCCTGCCCCCGGTTCAGAAGCTTGGCAATCTCTTTAACGGAATATCCCTGGTCCGCCAATGTCTTGACCGCCAGATAAGGGTGCGCCTCCTGCAAACTTTCCAGCCAGTCTTCTGTTTCCTGGACATTGGCTGAAGCCGGCCGGGAGTTCCAACTCTCCGTTCCATCTGTAATCTCAGGCTCTATAGGCTCCATAGCTGTTTGCTTTAACCGCATATCCGGCTGGGTTTCAGTTTCGCTCTTGAGCCGCTCCTGGATTTCTGCGGCTGCGCTTTCATCCACTGTGTTCAGGGGACTATTATAAGTATAGCCCATAGCCTGCAACCTGGATAAAAGTTCTTTGCTATTTATACCCAGAGCCCGGGCGAACTCGTAAATCCTCATTTTACCTGGTTCTCTTCCCCTATCTCCGGCCCCAGACAGATTAAGTTCGGCGCTGGTTTCTTTCAGATCGGCTCCCGTCATCCGGTTATCAATACTATTCACGATTTCCCGGGAGATATCAAGACTTTTCTCCAGCATTTGGTTTAAATCATCCCTCACCATGCGGGCCTCCGCTATGGCGCCTTTTAATTCCTGGGAACTATTGATCGGCCCTTCCCTTCTGACTAAGAGGCAAGCGACTAAAACCAGAATAATAATTCCCAGAATAATTGCTGCCGTTATCTTTTCCACCTACCTTCGTAAAGTTCCAGCCGGGTAAGTCATAGCTGAAGCTAGACAATAATGTCCAGTTTGCCGCCGCTCCCGCTGGGAGCAGGCTTTTTCTTGTCTTCCGGTTCTTCATGGTCCTGCTTGCCGCCATCCTTGTACCCTTTTCCGGACTGTTTTTCTTTTTCTTCTTTTTCATCCACCTTTTTATGCTGGCTCTCACCTGGTTTATTAACGGTCTTACTATATTTGTCAGTTTCCTGGCTGATATTTTTAACAAACTCTTCCTGCCGATGGTTATGCCCTATCTGCTGCGCCTGCTGTATCCTTGCCACATCGCCTACTTTTTGAACCAGAACCTGCATATCAATGCTTTTGATGGTCATAATGGTCTTCCCTTCATTACTTAACGCAGCGACGTTAACCTTACTTCTCCCTGATCCAGTATAAACTCGGAATATCTTATAGGGTCATTTACTATATAAATGGACTGGCCAATACTGATGCGGACCCCTGGATATACCACTTCCAACACCCTTACTTTAGCTGCCTGGGTTTTTTGGAATTCGCTCTCTAAAAGCGCTATTCTCTCGGTCGTCTGCTCCAGTTCCTGCCGCAAGCTTTTAAGGTTGTCAAGCATCTTGATTAATTCCATTTTCTTTTTCTCGCTCAAATGCTCCGGAGATATCCCGCTCCTCTGAAAAATCTGCAGATTATGGTTTATGGTATCCATTATCTTCTTTTTGTCATTCTTCACCCGGTTTAACATCTGATATTCATCTCGCAAATGAGGGTTTACCCCAACCTCAACTACGGTTTGAGTCGCCAGCTGGGAACCAATAATTTTGGCCTCGACTTCCCGCCCGGCTTGTATAGTACCGCCTACGATAAGGGCTTTGCGATTATTTACTTTTATGCTTCCGCCGGCTTTTATATAAGATTGCATGATAGCTTCCCTGATTATTACATCCCGGCCCGCATCCAGCCTGGAGTTTTCTACAAAATGAGCATAGATGCTCTCTTCGGCTTTGACCAGGGTTTTCATACACCCGGTAATGCCGCCTTTTACCATGATATTGCCGCGGGCCGTAACCTCAGCCGCCTCAATAAAACCCCTTATTTCAATATCACCGCCGGACTTGACCTTAAACCCTGAGTTCACATTACCACTTACAGAGACATTCCCTACAAAATCAATATCGCCGGTAGAATAATCCACATCCCCGGAAATAGTAAGTACGGGATTAACGGTTACTTTATGGTCAACTATAGTAACATGGCCATCTATGGTAGCATACAGATTAAGTTCATCTTCGTCCGCCACAGTGTTACTGCCTCGGGGCAATCTGATATCCTTGCCCTTTTTAGGCGGCAGTTCCGTACCCAACACACTGGTACCAGAGGTTCCGTCATCACCAGGTATCTTTTCTACCAGCAGCTGGCCCATTTTAACATTATGGATTAACCCCAGATCATGGTAGTTAACACTGCCATTTTCATCAATCTTGGGCCCTATCCGTTCCGTAGGGAGAGGAAATTTATAAATGATCTGGGCGTCCTTACCGTTTATCGCCGGTTTTCCTTCAGCCACCAGGGTTTTGTAGCCCCAGTTCTTTTGCTCCAGCGCTTCTTTAAGCTGATCTTCATTGATGCCATAAACCACCTGTTTATCAGCCAGAGCTTTACTCACCATTTCCAATGTACACGGGTTGCCACCCTCAGCCGGAGGTACTATCTCCACATATGCTTTCAATAAATCTCTATCAATGAAGATATTGACTCTGCTGTCGATACTGAAGTTGTTGTCAGCCATATTATCCCCTCGCTTATATAACCAGGTTTTTTTTCTTGCTTAAGCTTCCTCTCAGCCTTAAAATAGCTTTGGTGTGTAATTGCGATATCCGGGATTCGGATAAGCTGAGCACCAAGCCTATTTCTTTTAGAGTCAGACCTTCATAGTAATATAAATGTACTACGGTTTTTTCTTTTTCCGGAAGTCTTTCAATCGACCTGGTCAGTAAATCTTTGACTTCCCCCAATTCCAGTAACTCCAAAGCATCGCTGGCATTATGGTCTTCCAGAAGATCCACTATGCGCTTTTTTTTATCATCACCGTCATCACCCGGAATAAAGTCATCTAAAGATATTATCGTATTAGCTGCGACTTCCCTTAATAGGACCGAAAATTCATTAATGCTTATACCCAGTTCCTGGGATACTTCCGTATCGGTTGCTGCCCGCCCCAGTCTGCTTTCCAGCACCGTGTAGGTTTTCTCCAATTCCTTGCTTTTCTGTCTCACTGATACCGGTACCCAATCCATAGCCCGGAGCCCGTCAATCATGGCGCCTCTGATCCTGGTTATGGCATAGGTTTCAAACTTAATATTACGTTTATGGTCAAATTTTTCTATAGCATCTATCAGGCCTTCAATTCCATAAGAAATCAATTCATCGACTTCAACTACCGAAGAAAGGTTAATAGCCAATCGGTTGGCAACGTATTTTACCAGATGGGCATAGTGGATGATCAAATCATCCCGGGCTTCAATATCGTTTTTTTCTTTGTATTGAACCCAGGTAACACCCATATCCGTTTTCATTAAATGATTCTCTCCCCATGTCCTATAGTTCTGACCAGTAAATCGCCGGTTTCCGGATCAAAGGTAATGGTACGGCCATAGTTGCCTCCGGTGTCTCGGGCTAAAAGAGGAATTCGATGTTTCTGTAAATTCTCCTCCACGGCAATAGCATTGCGTTCTCCAATTTTCATAATATCGCTTTCCCCCGAAAACTTAAACATCTGAGCCCCTCCGGCTATTTTTGCCTGTAAACGGCTGCGATTAGCCCCGCTCTTTATCATCATATCCAGAACCAGGTCAATGGCAGTGTCAGCAAATTTCGCCTTGTTCTCCGGGTTTTTGGCCTGTACACTGGACGGCAGCATAATGTGGGCCAGGCTGCCCAGTTTTACAGATTTGTCATATATACAGATACCGATACATGAGCCCAGACCTGCGGTCATGAGCCGATCCGGCGCCGTGGTCATTTTCATATCCGCCATGCCCACCTGAATTATCTTAGCCATCAGTATTCACCCCAAGCGCCTTTAGAATTATATTCAGAGAGCCCGGTTCAGGCAGAAGAAAGAAATGTCCTACCACATCGTCTTCATCCTTGGTAAACTCGGTTTCCAATAAGAGCACATGATCTGCAATCTCCCCAAATTGAGCCAGTATGGCATCAAGAATTGCTCCGGCCATATCTATACCCATGGCCGGAACCGAAGGGACAAATTTCAATTGGGTAAACATGGACATGGCGTTAAGATAGGTAGCGGATAGAATGTTTCCCAATTCCATCATGGCCGACATCTCTATCTCATCAAGGTTATTGATATCGGTTGTTCCACTGGAGCGAAGCAAAAGCATATCAACCAACAGGCCTGCTTTCTGTGCCGAAAGGATAAATAGAATACTGTTAGGCGCCGGTCCGCTGACATTAAAGTATATGCCTACCACATGGGCGTCAGCCCCGCCTAAAAGATCAGCCACCTCGGTAAAGGGAAGAATACTTACCCGAGGCACACTCATATCAATTTTAGCCTGGACCATCTGGGCCAATGCGGTAGCCGCATTTCCCGCGCCAATATTTCCTATTTCCCTTAAGGCATCAATCTGTAAACCGGATAGCTGGGTAAAGTCTTCCACTTGTTTTCACCTGCCTAAATTTTTTACGACTCCAGAATCTTTAACAAATCCAATAAAATAAGAAGTCGGTCATTTACTTTGGCAATACCCTGTATATGCTCGGCACTTATAGAACTATAAACTTTAGCTGTTTCTTCAATGTCTGCTTTAACCAGGCGCAGCACTTCCGAGACTTCGTCGACTATTATCCCCGCTTTGAGATCATCAAATTGGAAAACAATTATACGTCTGTCCTCCTCCTTGCCTGCAGACTGCAGATTAAATTGCTTATGCAGGTTGATGATGGGAATTATATTACCTCTTAGGTTAACTACCCCTTCTATATGATCCTCCGCTCGGGGGACCCGGGTAATATTCAACAAACGAATTATCTCCTGAACATTGAGAATATCTACCGCATATTCTTCTTTGCCCAAACGAAACGCAACTACCTGAATTTCCTCGTCCTGGTTGTATGCATTCTGGGAACGCGTAATTGCCGTCTCCTCCATAAATACCCCTCCTTAAAAGAGCGTAGTCACATCAAGTATAAGTCTTACATTGCCGTCGCCGGCCACAATAGCTCCGGCCAGACCCGAAATTCCCAGCAATAATTTGCCCAGGGATTTAATAACTATTTCCTGCTGGCCTATCAGGCTGTCCACCACCAAACCAATTTGCCGTTCGGCCTTACGTACTACCACCACATACATCTCTTGAGCCGCGGCAGGGCCCTTTATATCAAGCAAATCCGCCAACCGGTAGAGGGGCAATACACTGCCGCGCAGCATTATAACTTCCTGGCTCTGCACCATTTTAATATCGCTAACGGTTATCATAGTGGTCTCGTCTACTGAACTAAGGGGGATAGCGTATATTTCATCCCGCACCGATACCATCAGGGCCTGGATAATAGCCAGGGTTAAGGGTAATTTAATGCGAAAACGAGTACCCGAGCCCGGTTTGGAGTCTACAAAGATTTCTCCGCTGAGGGACTCAATTTTAGTCTTTACCACATCCAAGCCTACTCCCCGTCCTGAAACATCAGTAACGTTGCTGGCAGTGCTGAAACCAGGGCTGAACAGCAAAGCGATTATCTCTTCCCGGCTTAACTGATCTGCTTCTTTGGCTGCAACTATTCCCTTTTCCACTGCCTTCTCTTTCACCCGGGCAGTGTCTATGCCGGCCCCATCATCCTCAACCTCAATATAAACATTATTGCCTTCATGCCGGGCTCGAAGCATAACTGTACCTTGGGGGTTTTTGCCCTTTTTTATTCTTTCCGAGGATGATTCCAACCCATGATCTACGGCATTGCGCAGAAGATGAACCAGAGGATCGCCAATTTCATCAATGACCGTACGATCAAGTTCCGTTTCTTTTCCTTCTATAAGGAAGTCGACTTCTTTATTTAAATCACGGGCCAGATCTCTGACCATACGGGGAAAACGGTTAAACACCTGTTCAATAGGCACCATACGTACTTTCATCACTACCGCCTGTAAATCGGTGCTGATACGAGCTATCTGCTCAATGGTCTCATTCAGTTCATTGATTTTATGACTGAAACCAATCTGCTCCAATCGGCCTTTATGCATGACCAGTTCGCCTACCAGATTCATGAGGTTATCCAAACGATCTATATCGACCCTTACCGTTTGTTTTACCTTATGGGCGTGATGATTATCAGCGGCATCCGTGGCCGCTTGGAGTTGATTGCCGTTATCGACCGGCACCTGGCTCCCTTGCCCGGCAGTTATAGAGTCAACATTTATCTCCTGGATTCTCAGTACGCTTATCTCGGAAATACTGCTCAGCCGTTTTTCCAGGGTCTCAGCTGTAACCCCGGTAACCAGAAAGATTTCAAAATTACTGTCGAATCTGCCCTCATCCAGATCTTGAGCGCCGGGAAAAGATTTAATTACTTCCCCGTCCTCTTCTACCGCCTTAAATACCATAAAAGCCCGTACCGATTTCATTAAGCAGCCCGGATCCACAGCTATTTTCACGTTGAATATTCTTAAGCCGCGGCTGGCCGCTTCTTTAAGAACGGTGATATCATATTCATTAAAAACAAATGATTCCTGGTATTCATCGGTATCAGTCCCTGATTGAGGCGGCAATGCCAATTCTGATTCCAAAGCGGCCGCCGCTTCATAATTACCGGTTTTAACATTCTCCAGGATGGCAATAAGGTCGCTGTTATTCATGGCTCCTGACCCTTTGGTTTCAATGCTGTCGATTATCAGCTGGATCCGGTCAAAGCACTTAAATATGACATCTACCACCTTGGAATCAACCGCCAGGAGACCTTCCTTCAAATCTGAAAGTACATTTTCCATATGGTGGGTAAGATCGGCCAAATCGTCAAAACCCATGGTCGACGACATACCTTTAAGGGTATGGGCAACTCGAAATATTTCGTTAAGAGCAGCAATATTTCCCGAATCCTTTTCCAGTTCCAGCAAACGCTGGTTCAGACTCTCCAGATGTTCTTTGCTCTCTTCCAAAAAAACGTCCAGATACTGGGACATATCCATATTCATTGTACTAACCACCTCCTAAAATTATCGTCTATGATTAATTGGCTGGGATTTTCAGCATCTTCAAGATTTCCTCACTGATACCGGGGAGAGGTACGATTTTATCAACCATACCTGTTTCTATAGCCGCTTTAGGCATACCGTAAACTATGCAGGTGGAAGGGTCTTCAGCAATTATGCGCGCCCCCCGGGCCTTTAGCTGTCTTATTCCCCGAGCCCCGTCATGACCCATGCCGGTCATAATTACAGCGACCATATGGGACCAGAACTTTTCCGCCGCTGACTCCAGCAACACATCAACGGCAGGTCGGAGCCCACCCCGGGGAGGAGATTGCTCCAGGCTTATATATAGTTCCTTCACCGCTTTTTCCCGGCCTTTATTACTGAGCGCCATATGATAATCACCCGGTGCTATATATACACACCCCGGCACGATTTTTTCGCCTTGTTCAGCTTCTTTTACCTTTATCCCCGACAAAGCATCCAGGCGTTCGGCCAGAGATCTGGTAAATCCCGGCGGCATGTGCTGGACCACCAGAACGGCGGCATTGATTTCAGCCGGTAAACCGGGAATAACCTGATATAAGGCTTTAGGTCCCCCAGTGGATGTCCCAATCAAAACCAAATTATTCAGGGCCTGGTCGCGGGGAAAGTATTTGGTGCCCATGCCTTTACTGAGTATCGGAATCTCCGTACTATTATTAAGATTCATTAACTTTCGTCTGGTACCTGCAACAGCTATTATTTTTTTTACGATATCCTGGCTTACCTGTTCAATATCAAGGGAAATCTGACCGGACGGTTTGGCAATAAAGTCTACCGCTCCCAGTTGCAGTGCCCGCAGAGTCTGATCGGCCCCCTCCCGGGTCAGACTGCTGAGCATTATAACCGGTACCGGAGTTTCCCGCATTATACTCTGCAGCGCAGTAAGTCCGTCCATTTCCGGCATTTCAATATCCATGGTCACTACATCCGGCTGCAGTTCTTTTACTCTATTAATGGCTTCTCTGCCATTCCGGGCTTTGGCAATAACCTCCATTTCCGGGGAGCTATTGATAATATCGGCTATCATTTTGCGCATAAAGGCCGAGTCGTCTACTACCAGAACTTTGATTTTAGCCACCGAATACCCCCTCCTTAGAGGATTCCTTTCTTTATCCACTCACGCTGTTTTTCAAATATGAACCTGAATATCCTGTCTCTTTGGGATTCATTTATATCATCATACTCAATTGCCACCCGCACCGCATTTTTCTCGTGCTGGTCCTTTTCAAAAACCCTGATGGCATGCGCCGGGGTAAAGAAAGATTCTTTATCGGAAAGCTGAATCTCCAGTTCTATTTTCTGCCCCGCCTTTATATCCGCCCGGGTGGAAAACAACGCTCCTCCGGCGCTGATATCAATGGTCATCCCCTCTTCAAGCGGCCCCTTGTCGTCTCCGTCAATAATACGGAAACACACCGGTAAGTTAACCGCCAGCCTGACAAATTCACGCTTTTGGTTGATACTGGCCAATCGTTCCGGTTTATCAATTATCAGATAAGGAATAGGTTCCCTTTTTCGCCCGGCTATCCTGCTGGAAAAGCCAAAGGTACCGTTCTTCTGGCGTAAGATAATTTTGATTTCCTCCCCCAGGCGCATGGGCAAAAGAGCGCCCTTACTCATGGGCATGGATATGTATATATATTTTTCATCAATTTCTTCAATTCTGCTGGGTAAATACTCCTTTTTTTCGTCCTGGTTTACTTCTATTTCAATGAGCTGGTTTACCTTTAAATCCTTAACCTTCATAACTGACCTCCCCTTCAATGGATTATTGCATCAGACCCATAATCTTCTTGAAAAAGTGTTTGATTCCGCTGCTATCAGCAACTGCAATCCCCCCTCCATCATTGGCCTTTATCAGGTTACCGGCAATGGAATCAATGTTGCGGGCTGCCATACTGCGGGGAAATATCTCAATAAATGCCTGTTGGCGCCTGATTCCCTCCCCCACCATGGGCTCATTAACTACATGCCCCAGGATATTAAGCTTCAGATTCAGAAAGCGCTCACATACCAGTTTAAAATTTCCTGCCACCGAGACTCCCTCAGTGTTGTCGGCTACACGATTTACTACCAGGTAGAGGGTTTTGCTTTCAGACTTTTTCGCAATTGCTTTTATCATCCCGTAAGCATCGGTCATGGCAGTAGGCTCGGGGGTAGTGATAAAAATTATATCGTCGGCCGCCAGCAAAAATGATAGAACATGGCTTGATATGCCGGCGCCGGTATCAATAATCATATAGTCAAATTCTCCATCCAATTTACCCAGCTCTGCCATTATCCTTTTTAACTCGTTTTCCCCTAAGTCAGCCAATTCAACAATGCCTGAACCCCCGGGAATAATTTTCAGCCCGCTGGGCCCGGCCATAATAATATCTTTTAAACTCTTCTTTCCTTGTATCATATGGTGGATATTGTATTTAGGAACCAAACCCAGCATTATATCCAGGTTGGCCAGCCCCATATCAGCATCCATGAGCAAAATTCTTTTACCCCGGAGGCACATGCATAAGGCGACGTTAAGGGCCAGGGTGCTTTTGCCCACCCCCCCTTTACCGCTGCTGATCCCAACTATCCGGGTGCGTTTAATTCCCCGGGTCATCTCCCTCTCAATCTGCTGTTTAACATCCAGAGCCATTTGTCTCAGTTTGTCGGCTTGATCGTTCATAGGGCTTCGTCCCCGTTTAAGAGCATCTGGGCCAAACGCAGCGAATCCGGTATCTCTATATCATCAGGAACACTTTGTCCCGTAGTAAAATAGGCCAGGGGTTTTTTGATCTCATGCAGCGCATTCAATATGGCGCCGTAATTACAGGCCTCATCCAATTTGGTAAATATTATTTTGTCCACTCCGATAGTCTGAAATCTCTGATAAATATTAATTAAATCATTACTGTCGGTAGTAACACTTAAAACCAGAATAGTCTCGTCAGGTCTGCCGGCATTGATAAACTCTTGCAGTTCTTGCATTTGTTCTGCGTTGTAAGGGCTGCGTCCGGCCGTATCGACAAAAATAATATCTTTTTGCCGGTGCTGTTCTATGGCCAGCACGAGATCCTCCGGCGTGAATACCACACTTATGGGGATACCGATTATTTCGGCGAAAGTCCTCAATTGTTCCGCTGCCGACACCCGATAGGTATCCAGGGTAATAAGGGCCACATCTTTACCCTCTAAAAAAGTAAGATTAGCTGCCAGCTTGGCAATAGTAGTGGTCTTGCCCACTCCGGTAGGCCCTACCAGAAAAACTTTCATTCCCTTGCACTCCGGGCTAAGCTTAATCGGCTGGATCTGGCGTATGGTTTCCTGCAGGGTATGCAGACAAACATCCCGGGCCCAACTGTCATCACTAAAACCATCTTTAGGCAGCCGGGAAGCAACATGGTTGACTACATTCAGAGCGATATCCCGATCAACATGGTTATGCACCAGGGTTTCATAGAAATGCTGAACCTGCTCCGGCATGCCTTTGATAACCTCAACTTCATACATCCGGGATTTAATATCCGTCATCAGGTTTTTCATTTTCTGCAGCTCCAGCAGTACTTCATCTTCCCTGCCGGCATTTTCGCCCGGACCTGTAACCGGTGAGTCGCAAATGTTTTCTATAACCGCTGCTGATTCAGTTTTGGCTGCTGCCGGCGGTAAAGGCATATTGGTTCTGGTACGATCGGTGTTGACCTGCAGATTGCCGTCCACCGCCACTGTTATTTCAACCCGGGGAGGATAGAGCAGACCCAGAATCCCGCCTTTTTTTATCTGCCGGGTATGCAAGATAATAGCATCCCGCCCCATCTCTTCCTTGGCTTTCTGGATAGCAGTCTTAAAATCTTTGGCCACATATTTTTTAATCTTCACGATGACACCATCCCTATAACCTCAACATTAATATTAGAGTCAATCTCGTTATAAGACAGTACGACCATATTAGAGATAAAACGTTCTATCAGGCGCTTAAAATAAAGCCTCAGAATAGGGGCGCAAATTACTATCGGGGTAATGCCCTTTTGACTCAAATCCTGATACTGCCTGGAAAGCTTATCTATCATACCCTGGGCTACGTCCGGATCCAAAGCCAGGTAGGAGCCAAACTCGCTGTGTTGAATGGACTCGCGCAGCTTCTCTTCCAGGGACGGATCCAGAGTCAGGGCGCTGATGGTTTGCTTATCCCCGCCATACTGTTTGCTGATTTGCCGTTTTAAGGCTTGGCGCACATATTCGGTTAAAACATCGGCATCTTTAGTTATTTTGGCATAATCAGCCAGAGTTTCCATAATGGTAATCATATCGCGGATGGAAATCTGTTCTTTTAACAGATTAGCCAAAACCCGCTGTAAGTCCCCTAATGACATAAGATCAGGTATTAACTCATCCACTACCGCCGAATTATGTTCCTTGATAAAGTTGATGATGTTTTGAATTTCCTGCCTTCCCAATAATTCGTGAGCATGGGATTTTATTATTGCCGTCAGGTGGGTAGCCAGTACGGAAGCAGGGTCAACCACGGTATAGCCCTTCATTTCCGCCCGTTCCTTATCGGCTGTATCAATCCACCGGGCCGGCAGATTGAAGGCCGGTTCCAGGGTATCTACCCCCATTATCTCGTCATCGTTTTCAATTTCCGGCCCGATGGCGAGATAATGGTCCAGCATCAATTCTCCGGCAGCTATCTCGGTACCCTTGATCTTTATTAAATAAGCACTGGGCTTAAGTTGCATATTATCTCTTATCCGGACTGGAGGAACAATAAATCCCATTTCCACCGCGCATTGTCTTCGGATCATAATTATCCGGTCCAGCAAATCCCCGCCTTGTTCTGAATCTACCAAGGGAATAAGGGCATAACCCAGTTCCATTTCCATCTTCTCTACCTGCAGCAGCTCGACTACATTTTCCGGCTTCTTAATTTCCTCTGCCTCCGCTATTTCTTCCATATCACTCACTTCTTCCGCCGGAGGTGCTGAGGTTCTGGAAGTGAAAAAAAGCAAACCAAAGAAAGCCGCCAGCAGATACATGGGCAGGCGAGGTAAGCCGATACTGCCCAGAACCAGTAAAATGAGGGCAGCCAATCCCAGAGCCTTAGGATAGGCAAATACCTGTGAGACCAGTTCGTAACCCAGGCTGGACTTGGATGCGCTTCTGGTAACAACTATACCGGTGGCAGTGGAGATCAGCAATGCCGGTATCTGGGTAACCAATCCATCCCCCACCGTAAGTATGGTATAGACCTGCATGGCTTCATTCATCGGCATACCCATCTGTGCCATCCCGATAACGAAGCCGCCGATGATATTGATAATAATAATGATAATACCGGCTATCGCATCCCCCTTGACGAACTTGCTGGCCCCATCCATAGCCCCGTAGAAATCAGCCTCTCTCTGTATTTTCTGTCTCCGCTCCCGGGCGGCCTGCTCATTTATTAATCCCGCATTAAGGTCGGCGTCAATGGCCATCTGCTTGCCCGGCATGGCGTCCAGGGTAAAACGGGCCGCTACTTCAGATACTCTTTCCGCTCCCTTGGTGATTACGATAAACTGGATTACCACCAGGATTAAAAATATAACCAAACCTACTACCGTATTGCCTCCGACTACAAATGAGCCAAAAGACTCAATCACCTGACCGGCGTCGGCATAGAGCAGTATTAAGCGGGTGGAGGATATATTGAGCGAAAGCCGGAACAGGGTCATGACCAGTAAGAGGGCCGGAAAAACCGAAAACTCCAGGGGATCAGTGTTAAACATTGATACCATCAATATAACCAGGGCAAAGCTGATATTAAAGGTCAGCAGCACATCCAGTAAAGCCGGTTTCAGTGGTATGATCATCATCATAACAATGCTGACCACCAGAAGAGCTATAATTATATCGCTATGTGCTACCAGCCTGTTTAATAAACCGGCCCTTTCTTCCATTTCCTGTCCTCCCGTTTACATAACCTGCTTTTTTTGTTTATAGACAAAGGCCAGCACTTCGGCTACGGCCTGGTAAAGTTCTTCGGGAATCATATCTCCGATATCGGTGTTATAATATAAAGTTCTGGCCAGCAGGGGATTTTCCACAATGACTACTTCATTTTCCCGGGCTATCTCTTTGATTTTAAGCGCCACAAAATCCTGTCCCCGGGCCACAACCACCGGAGCCTCCATCTCTTTGTAGGTATATTTTAAGGCCACCGCAAAGTGGGTGGGATTAGTTATCACCACATCCGCCTGCGGTACTTCAGCCATCATTCTGCGCATAGCAAATTCCCTTTGAATTTGTCTCTGCTTGGATTTGATCAGAGGATCTCCCTCCGACTGCTTGTATTCCTGTTTAACGTCATACTTGGACATCTTCAATGATTTTTCATATTCATACCACTGATAGATATAATCCACTATGCCTATAATTAAAAAGACCAACCCGACTTTGAAAGCCATCTCAAAAATTATGACGCTCAAAACCTTGATGCTGAAAGCCAGCTCCATGTCTACAAAACGGGGGAATATATAAAAATACTTTTTTAAAACCGAATACACAATATATCCGGTGACTATAACCTTAAATAAAGCCTTGGTCAATTCTACCAGGGCCCTTTTGGAGAATACCCGTTTAAAACCTTCAATCGGATTCAAGCGCTCCAGCTTGGGACTCAGGGCTTCGGAACTGAAAGTAAATCCTACCTGCAAGTAAGTTATGAGCAGGGCCGCTATAAAGGTTGCCAGTAAAACCGGCAATAGAACTTTACCCATGAGCAGGAGCGTCTCAATAAACATGGCATAAATATACTCATTACTGAAGTCATGCAAGGTTCGGTCCAGAATATATAAGGATGTAAAATTTTCTATATTTTCAATCATGTAAGTCATACTTACATAAAGAACTACGGTTCCTACCAGCAGAATAACCGCCGAATTCAGGTCGGCGCTCTTAAACACCTGCCCCTTCTTACGGGCTTCCTCGCGACGCCGGGGGGTAGCCTGCTCCGTCTTTTCACCAGTGTCTCCCTCACCGGCGAAGAGCTGCAAATCAAATATACGGTTTTTAATAAGTTCCTCCTGCATATCGTCACATTCCCATTAATTTAAGAACTTGATCCAGATATTCAAAAAAACGGGCAAAAAGCTGATTGAACACCCAGATATAAATCGGCATCATTATTAATAAAGAGCCCAGCCCCACCAGTATCTTCAAAGGCAGACCCACGATAAACACATTCATCTGGGGAACCGTTCGGGCCACAAAACCCATGGCTATGTCAGATGTCAGAATAGCAATCACTATGGGCGCCGAAATTTTTACGGCTATAACAAACATATAAACGCTTATCTGAATTATTAAATCGGTTACCTTGCCGTTCAGGTTCAAGCCCAGTACCGGAACGACCTTATAACTTTGCACCAGCGCCTGGAACAAATAATGGTGACCGTCAATAGCCAGGTACAGCAGCAATGCCACCGTCTGGGTCAGGTTTCCCATCAAGGGGATCTGAGTACCCGATTGAGGGTCAACCACATTGACGATACCGAATCCCATCTGCATATCCATAATCTGCCCGGCCAGCTGTATGGCCCCAAAAACCATATAGGCGACAAATCCAATGGTGTACCCTATCATGATCTCGACCGCCAGGGCGGCCATAAAATAACCCGGGGTAGTAATCTCCTGGGCATAGGTGATGGGAACAAAATAAGCCATCATGGCCGCCAGGGCCACAATAACCAAAACCTTTACCCTTACCGGCATCATGCGGCTGCTGAGTATGGGAGCACTTAAAAATAGTCCCGATATCCTGCTTATCAGCAGTAAAAAACTCTCCAGCGCAAAAGGCATAAGCTGCTACCCGCCTGTCCTACATAGTTAATAACTGAGGGATACTGGCATAAAGACTCTGGGTAAAATCAGTCATTATATTGAGCATCCAGGGGCCGAAAATAACCACCACCAGCAGCACCACCACAATCTTAGGGACAAAAACCAGGGTCATTTCCTGGATCTGAGTGGTGGCCTGCAAAATGCTTATCAGCAATCCTACTAACAGCGCCGCTCCCAGAATCGGGGCCGAGATCAAAATAACGGTAAATACCGCTTCATTAGCTATTCCCATAACTATGTTGTCGTACAAAACCATAACTCCTCTCTATTTGAAACTGAGTATCAAGGATTGAATTACCAGATTCCAGCCATCCACCAGTACAAATAAAAGAATCTTAAAAGGCAGTGAAATCATCATGGGGGGCAGCATCATCATACCCATTGACATTAAGGCGCTGGCCACCACCATATCAATCACCAGAAAAGGTACGAATATAACAAAACCGATCTGGAAAGCGGTTTTCAGTTCACTGATCACAAAGGACGGTATAAGAACATAGTTGGGAATATCATCGAAGTTGCGCGGACGTTTCATCTCCGACATTTTTACAAACAGGGCCAGATCCTTTTCCCGGGTTTGCTTAAACATAAACTCCCTTATAGGCTGCATCCCCTTCTGAAAAGCGGATCCCTGGGTAATTTCCCCCTTCAAATAAGGCTGCAGGGCCTGATGATTAACTTCCTGAAAAGTAGGGGCCATAACAAAAAAAGTAAGGAATAAAGCCAGTCCTATCAGCACCTGATTAGGCGGCATCTGCTGAGTAGCCAGAGAAGTTCTGATGAAGCCCAGTACTACAATAATCCTGATAAAGGATGTGACCATGATAAGGATAGCCGGAGCCAGTGCCAATACGGTAAGCAGTATTACCAGCTGCAGAGCAGTTGATAAATTCTCGGGATTAATATCAGGCATTTGCAAAGGTGCGGCCGCCACGGGAGAAACCGCTAAAACCGTCATCATCATAACCAGTATCAGCACCAGGACAAAACGGTATGTAAAAGTAATTGCGGGTTTATCCATGGTCGTCACTTTTTCTGGGGTTGTCTCCGGTATTTTGGATACCCCGATATGATATTTCGTCCAGTCTTCTGGCCTGCTGCTCTATAAGGGTATGAAAATTATCAGGAACTCGGTTCGCTGATTTACGCGGTTTTAAAATACCGGCCGCTGCCTCTTTCCAATTGTTCCATGACAATGCGGTTGTTTCAGTATCAACTACCGTAATATTGCTTTGGCTTATCTCTTCCAGCAGCTTCGGGTTGTCGACCTCAAACAATACCGAGATATTGTGGTCGGTAACACCTATAGCATAAACTTTTTCACCGGCTTCACAGAGCACAATACCCCTATTTTGGCCCAGCATAACTTCATCAACTACATGAATCCAGGTACCTTGAAGTCTGCTATTGGCTTTATTTCCGAAGAGACGGATAATAGACCAGGCAGCTGCTATTATTAAAGCCAGTATAAATATCAGTTTGACAAAATTTAAGAATAAGTTGGGAGCTTTGGTTTTTTCCACTTTCTGGCTGTCAATCGCCTTTTCCACCGCGTTGAAGTCTTCAACCGCCAGAACATGTACCGCAAAAACTGATATAATTACCAGGGCTATGATTAAAATGCTTATGTATCTGTGTCTGACAGAAAGCATGGGCTTCACATCCACTCAGTTAATCAATGGCTTTGCTTACGGCTTCAATGACCCGTTCCGGCTGAAAAGGTTTGACAATAAAATCTTTGGCTCCTGCCTGGATGGCATCAATAACCATAGACTGTTGTCCCATGGCACTGCACATGATGATTCTGGCAGCCGTATCAAAGGATTTGATTTCGCGAACGGCGGCAATACCGTCCATATCCGGCATAGTAATATCCATAGTAACCAAGTCGGGCTGCAGGTCTTTATATTTTTCTACCGCCACGGCGCCGTTCTCTGCTTCGCCCACCACATCGTAGCCGTTTTTGCTTAGAATATCCTTGATCATCATCCGCATAAACGCAGCATCGTCAACTATCAGAACCGTCTTTCCCATCATTGACCTCCTCATAATCCTATTGTAATCTGCTCATCCTATCCATAGGGCTTATAATCGTAGTTATGCGAATACCATAACTTTCATCAATTACTACAACCTCGCCTTTAGCGATCAATTTGCCGTTAACCAGCATGTCTACCGGTTCTCCGGCCAGTTTATCCAGCTGTATTATCGCTCCCTGGTGCAGTTCCAGGATCTCTTTTATGGTTTTGCGGGTCTTACCCAGTTCCACCACTATGTCCAGGGGTACATCCATAATCAAGGCGATATTATTGGGGCCGCTGCCGGAATCGCTTTCCCGCAGCGGTGCAAACTGAGCCGGTTGCACCGTATATTGAGCGCCTTTTTTTACTGCTGCGGGGCCGTCGTTATAAGCGACATGATTCCAGTCAGCAACTGGCGCCGGCCCCGGTTGACTGCCGGTATTGACCGCTGGCGGGGGCGTAACTGCCGGTTCGATCGGCGAGGGCGGAGCAGGCTGAGCCGGACTGGCTTCCACCACCGCTTCCGGTCCCGACTCCTCAATGGTATTGCCCATCAAGGCGTCAATCATGTTTTTGACTGCTTCCATAGGAATTATCTGCATGATCTCGCTGTTGATCAAATGCTCAATTTCCATTTTGAACTTAATTCTGACCATTTCTTCATATTGGCTGGAAAGCTCGAGATTTTCTTTACCAAAGTCCATAATGGTCAGACGGGGAGGAGCAATGTCAATCCGGCGATTAAACATGGAAGATAAACTGGTGGTGGCCGATCCCATCATCTGATTCATGGCCTCCCCCACCGCACTTAGTTCCAGTTCACTGAGATTGCTGCGGCCTCCCTGGCCGTCTCCACCCATCATCAGATCGGCAATGATGCAGGCATCCTCCTCCTTGATAATCAGAATATTGGAACCATACAGTCCTTCGGTATATTCAACTTCAACCACTACATAAGGCAGGGGATAATCATCCTGCAGCTGCTTGCTGGTGGTTATGGAAACATCCGGAGTAGTAATCGCCACCTTTTTGCGCAGCAAAGTCGACAAAGTAGTAGCGGCCGTCCCCATGCTTATATTGCCCGTCTCCCCCAGAGCGTCTTTTTCAAAATCACTCAGGTTTATGCCGGAATCAGCTTGGGGTCCAGACTCAGTTGAATTTCCTCCTTTTAACAGGGCATCTATTTCCTGCTGGGATAGAATTCCGTCACTCATCTTCAATTCCCTCCTCTATTATATGGGAAACCTGAATCGACATCCGGTTTTCTAACACTCCGGGCTTGCCAAGAAACTTGGTCCGTTGTCCTATAACCACTTCCAGATCTTTTTTGATGCTTCTATCCAGTTGGACCACGTCCCCGATATTGAGTTCCAGCAAATCCATGACGGTTATAGTGGTAGTGCCGAGAATAACTTTTACCGGAACCCTGGTGTTCTCCAGCTTATGCCGGATACTATCTATGTTTTCCTGAGTCGCCTTCTGGCTGCTGGAGGAATAATAATAATGCACACTCAGCTTTTCGAGGATAGGCTCCAGCACCAGAAAGGGGATACAGATATTTACCATGCCCAGAACATCGGCCATCTGGGTTTCCAGCGAAACTATCATCATAATTTCCGTGGGAGAAACCAGCTGGGTAAACTGCGGATTAGTCTCTACCCGTTCCAGGGAAGGTTCCAATTCGATGATACTGCCCCACGGTTCCTGCAGATAGTCCAGCATTCTCTGCGCTATGCGCTCAATAACCGTTTGCTCTATTTCCGTCAGAGCTCTGATCTTGGGAGGAGCATAACCCGGTCCGCCCAGAAGGCGATCTAAAAAGGCAAAACCCAGGTTAGGGTTAATTTCCATAATAGCACTGCCTTCCAGAGGATAAAAGGAAAAAATATTCAATATGGTCGGATTAGGTATAGAGCGAATAAACTCCTCATAGGTCAGCTGCTCCACTGATAAAACTTCCATCTGAACCGGCGCCCGCAGCTGAGCCGACAGGTAAGTCGCCAGGGAGCGGGCATAGTTCTCATAGATAACCTGCAAAGTATGTATCTGATCCTTGGAAAACTTGTTGGGACGCCGGAAATCGTAGACCTTGACTTT
>DHCD01000086.1:0-638 GCA_002398105.1 Syntrophomonas sp. UBA4911 | reverse complement strand
GCAGATAAGAGCGCATCTATTTCCGACTGTGACAGTACCTCACTCATTATAACCCTCCCTTCAGGTTATAATTATTGCATTATAAAGTCGGTAAAGTAAACGTTTTTTACCAACTCGGATTTGGTTTTGGCATTGATATCCTGCTTGATTTCAGCCTTGAGACTGGCACGATTGCGCACATCCAGATCAGCCAGGGTCTGGGATGCCAGAATACCTAAAATGCTGTCCTGGATTACCGGCATATAGGTAGTTATAGTCTCCTGGGCCTTCTTATCGTCAGCCGATATCTCAACCGTGACCTTGACCTTTAAAAAACGGGTGCTTCCGGCAGCATTGATGTTGGTGGTGAATTCTCCCACTTCAACCAGATTTCCCGCCAGCAATTCCTGCTGCTCTTTATTGGTCTCAGGCACCAGAGGTGCAATAAGACTTTTCATGACAAAATAGGTGACACCCATGGCAACCAGAAATAATAATAAGCCTACCAGGATAATGCGAAAATCAAAGCCTGGTTTTTCCTTTATCTCGGCGACTTTTTCATCCGCCAACTGTATTCCCCCCTTTTTCACTATGCTTTTAAATTGGTGCAGGTCCTTTTGCGGAGTTTTATGATATCTTCCCGGATTTTTCCGACCGGA
>DHCD01000019.1:2907-3120 GCA_002398105.1 Syntrophomonas sp. UBA4911 | reverse complement strand
GATCCAACCCAACCGACCCTGTTCTCGTAATGAAACTAAAATTGCGGCAAAATTTACCCGAATGAAGGAAGAGCACCCTTTAAAGGCCGGTCATTACACGATGATGGCATAATAATTGCATTACAGCAGCGTACTGATTTTTTTAAGGCCGGGAGAGATGCCAAGATTGATATTGGTGCGTACCGGTTGACTATAGAGCAGCAACACAGGTGC
>DHCD01000019.1:0-2669 GCA_002398105.1 Syntrophomonas sp. UBA4911 | reverse complement strand
GCCGATCAGGCTGCCCAACTGGTAAAATCGGGAGATTGGATCCAGTACGGCGAATTCGTGCAGCAACCCAGGGATTGTGACGCCGCTCTGGCCCGGCGCAAGGATGAGCTTTTCGACGTTAAGATAACCACCACCACTATCATGATGATTCCGGAGGTAGTCAAAGTTGATCCTGAAAGAAAGCATTTTATATTGAACGATTGGCACTTGTCAGGCATATCCCGAAAGCTTACCGATCGTAACTTATGCTACTATATACCATTTAATTACGGTGAGGCCGAGAGATTAGTCGCTATGCGGGATATCGACGTAACCTTCCAGCCGGTTGCAGCAATGGATAGTCATGGCTTTTTTAATTTCAGCACCTCCAATTCAACCGCTTCCTACACCACCAAAAAAGCGAAAATTGTGGTAGTGGAAGTAAATAAATCCGTTCCTGTCTGTCTGGGGGGCAACAGTGAAGGCATACATATTTCCGATGTTGACTTCATTGTGGAAAGCGCCGCCAATCCTCCTTTGGACACCCTGCCCGAGCTGCCTGTAACTGACGTTGATATCAAGATAGCCAACCTGGTCATGAAAGAAATGTGCGACGGGGCTTGCATCCAGCTGGGAATCGGGGCTATGCCCAACACGGTAGGAGCCTTGATCGCCCAGTCCGATTTAAAAGACCTGGGGGTCCATACCGAGATGTTGGTGGATTCTTTTGTGGACATGTATGCTGCCGGCAAGATTACCGGCAAGAGAAAGCAACTGGATGTAGGCAAAATAGTTTACGCCTTTGCCATGGGAACTGAAAAACTCTATAACTTTTTGGATCACAATCCGGTTTGTGCCAGTTATCCCGTGAGTTATTGCAACAACCCCTTTATCATCGCCCAGCAGGATAATTTTGTAGCCATCAACAACTGCCTGGAGGTCGATTTATATGGCCAGGTAGCCTCAGAGGCCTTAACCGGCCGCCAGATATCCGGTACCGGCGGGCAATTGGATTACATCTACGGCGCCTTTAGATCCAGAAACGGCAAGCCCATTATTGCGCTCAGTTCTACGGCCAAAAATACGGATGGAACATTGTCGTCCCGAATTACCCCCGGCTTAAGTCCCGGCACCATCGTCAGCGTCCCCCGAGCGGTAGCTTCCTATATAATTACCGAATATGGAACATTTAACTTGAAAGCCAAAACTACCTGGCAGCGGGCCGAGGGTTTGATCAATATCGCTCATCCGGATTTCAGGGATCAGCTGATCAAAGAAGCTGAAAAACTGAAAATCTGGCGTAGAACCAACCAAATATAGAATTGCTCTGAACACAGCTTTGGGGCTTTTAATTGGAGGAGGTTTTTTTATAATGGATTTTCGTCTAACCGAAGAACAAGAAATGATCAGACAAATGGCAGCCGATTTTGCAGTTAATGAAATCGCTCCGTATTGTATCGAATGGGATAAAGCCGATGCGGTCCCTCTCGATACCCTGGCGCAGATGCAGGAGCTGGGGTTATTGACGATCGGGGTTCCGGCTGAATACGGCGGAGATGGGCTGGATAATGTATCCAAATGCCTGGTTTGTGAAGAGATTGCCAAAGGTGACGCCGGGCTGGCCACCACTATCGTTGCTTCAAGTTTATTAGGCTCTGATCCCATTCTGGTAGGCGCAGACGACGAGCAAAAGAAATGGTGGTATGGACGGCATCTGGAAGGTGCCGTATGCGGCTTCTGTCTTACTGAGCCCGGTGCCGGTTCAGATGCCCTGGGAATGTCGACCAAGTGTGTGAAGGATGGCGATCATTATATTTTAAACGGAACCAAACAGTTTATCACCAATGGCGGTATCGCCAAACAGTTCAGCGTATTTGCGACCCTGGACAAGCAATTGGGCAATAAAGGGATTTGCGCCTTCATGGTGGACCGAGACCTTCCCGGAGTGTCGATAGGCAATAAAGAAGATAAACTGGGAATCAGAAGCACCAGTACCACTCAGGTTATTTTTGAGGATGTCAGAGTTCCCGCTTCCATGATGTTGGGAAAAGAAGGCGCGGGGCTGCCGATACTCATGGAAACGCTGGACCTTTCCCGGACGGCTGTGGCTGCCATGGCTACCGGGATTGCCACTGCTTCTCTGGAGGCTGCTTTAAATTATGCCAATGAAAGGCAGCAATTTGGTAAACCTATTGCCGCTTTTCAGGCCATTTCCTTCATGATGGCCGATATGGCCGTCAGAGCCGAAGCTTCCCGTCTGCTGTACCTGAAAGCTGCTTATCTGCAGGATAACGGAGGATTATTTAAGACGGTTTCCTCCATGGCTAAATTATACGCTGGTGATGCCGCCATGACCAACGCGGTTGATGCCGTACAGATTTTCGGCGGTTATGGCTACACCAAGGAATATCCGGTAGAAAAATACATGCGTGACGCCAAAATTATGCAGATTTTCGAGGGAACAGCTCAGGTGCAGCGTATGGTTATCGGCAAATATTTATCCAAGAATGGTTACCATCCGTTTGCCTAAGTTTTTATATTGACTTTGAAGACGATTCCATTAGCAAGTATCAAGAAAGAAGGTTAGAAATCAGATGAAATTAACAAAAGCTCTTCTGGGTGGCCTGATGAGTCTGCCGGCAGTACTTATGACCCCGGCTGCGGTTGTGGCCAGCGAGGCCAACCTGATG
>DHCD01000009.1 GCA_002398105.1 Syntrophomonas sp. UBA4911 | reverse complement strand
CAGGCAGATGCTGGATAAGGTAGGGATTACATTTTTGTTTGCTCCCCATTATAATCCTATTTTGAAGCAAATGGGTCCCCTGCGGCGGGGAATGGGTGTAGCCACTATTTTTAATTTCCTGGGCCCGCTGCTTAATCCTTGTTCGCTGGCTTATCAGGTTATGGGCATAGCTGATGCCGGTCTGCAGGAAGCCATCGGGCAAACCCTGTTGCAACTGGGGCGGAAACGGGCTCTGGTAGTATGTGCGCAAAATGGGATGGATGAAATAAGTCCCGTGGGCACCACCCGGGTCTTTGATGTCGGAGTGAAACAGCAGCAGATTTATAATATCAATCCCACGCTCCTGGGCCTGGCACCTTTTGGCCTGGAAACCATCAGGGGCGGGGATAAAGAAAGTAATGCCAGAATTATTGACCAGGTACTGCAAGGGACGCCAGGCCCCCATCGGCAGGTCGTTATCTTGAATGCAGCCGCAGCCCTGGTGGCAGCGGAGCGGTCATCAGACCTGGAGGAAGGCATGATGATGGCTGCCGAAGCCATTGATTCCGGCAAGAGCCGGGCAATCTTGCAGGCTATGATCAGCTACAGCCGGGATAAGGTGATCCCATGCTAGAGCGGATAATCAGGTTTAAAGAACAGGAAGTGCGGGAACTGAAAAAGAGCGGGGGAATGGATGATATAGCTTTCCCGCTTCCTTCTTTGGAGGTGGACAGAGTATTTAGGAACTGTCAGGACAGTATAGCTGTAATTGCGGAAATCAAGCAGGCTTCTCCGGTCAAAGGAGTACTGGCCCATGAATTGAATATCCGGCAACTGGCTGGCTGCTACCGGGAAAACGGTGCGGCGGCTATTTCCTATATTACTGACAACCGCTTCTTTAGAGGACGGAAAGAATTGCTCCCCCGGGTAAAGGAAGTTACCGGTCTGCCGGTTTTACGCAAAGACTTTATCATTGATGAAATCCAGCTCTATGAAACCGTTGGGCTGCAGGCGGATATGGTGCTTCTTATAACCGCTCTGCACGATTATCCCGAACTGCTGGCTCTGTGTGAAAAAAGCCGGGAGTTGGGACTGGAAGTACTGCTGGAGGTGCATGACCGGGGAGAGTTGCAAAAGGCCATTGATTTGCCGGTAAAAATGCTGGGGATAAATAACCGCAATCTGCAAGATTTCTCAGTGGACCTTCACCGCAGCGTGGAACTGGCCCAGTATATTCCCCCGTCAATGATCAAAGTGAGTGAAAGCGGCATCAAGACCCGGGAAGACGTCCGGCTGCTTAGAGAGCAGGGCTATAATGCGCTTCTGGTGGGAGAATCCCTGGTCACCGCCTCCGACCCCGGAGAAAAGCTGCGGGAACTTAGGGAGGGAAAAGCTTAATGACTCTGATCAAGATATGTGGAATCAGCAACCCGGAGGAAGCAGTTTGGGCCGGGAAGTACGGGGCCTGGGCGGTGGGGGAAGTATTCGCTCCTTCCCCGCGCCGGATTGAGGTCGAAAAGGCGGCAGCCCTGAACCGGGAGCTAAAGGATAATATCCTCAAGGTGGGGGTGTTTGTCAATGAAGAACTGCCAGAGGTCAAACGAATCGCGGATTACTGCCGGCTTGACCTGGTACAGCTGCATGGGGATGAAGCCCCCGAATATCTGGCTGAGTTAAGCCTGCCGGTTATAAAATGTTTCTCCCTGCAAGGTCCTCCTGACCCTGACTACCTGCGGCTATGGCGGCCTTGTTTGTATCTGTTCGACACCTGTGGTACTGCCGTAAGAGGAGGCAGCGGCCGAAGTTTTAACTGGGAATGGCTGGCTGAACTCCCGCCGGATATTCGATTCATACTGGCAGGCGGGCTGAACCCGAGCAATGTGGGAGGGGCGGTAAAAAAACTGAAACCCCTGGCCGTGGATGTCTCCAGCGGGGTGGAATATCCCGGGGGAGGCAAGAACCCTTTGATGATAGATGCTTTTATTAATGCAGTGAAGGAGGCTGATGCCGGTGTATCCTGATACTAAAGGTTATTATGGCGGCTATGGAGGCAGATTCGTACCGGAGACCCTGATTCCGGCGTTGAGAGAGATAGAACTGGCTTATGGGAAAATACTTGCCGACCCTGGGTTTAGCGAGGAGCTGGACTATTATTTGAAAAACTATGTGGGGAGGGAATCACCGCTCTATTTTGCCCGGCGGCTCAGCCGGGAGGCGGGTTCCGCCCGTATATATCTTAAGCGGGAAGACCTCAATCATACCGGTTCCCATAAGATTAACAACACCCTGGGGCAGGCCCTCCTGGCGCAAAGGATGGGCAAAGAGCGCCTGATTGCGGAAACCGGCGCCGGGCAGCACGGGGTGGCTACGGCCACGGCAGCGGCGGTGCTGGGAATGAAATGCACGGTTTATATGGGAGCCCTTGATATGCAGAGACAGCGGCTTAATGTTTTCCGCATGCAGATGCTGGGGGCCGAGGTAAAAGCGGTGCATAAAGGCAGTCAGACCTTAAAAGACGCCACCAATGAAGCCTTTCGGGATTTTATTCAGAGCTTTGAATACTCCCATATGCTTATCGGTTCAGTGGTAGGTCCCCACCCCTATCCTATGATAGTGCGCAATTTTCAGTCCGTCATAGGCCGGGAATTGAAGGAACAGTTTAAGCAGGAGGAAGGTAGGCTGCCCTCCTGTATATTAGCTTGTGTCGGCGGCGGCAGCAATGCCATGGGAATATTTTATCCCTTCCTGGAGGAGCCGGTTGAGCTCATCGGAGTGGAAGCGGGCGGCCGCAGTGACCGCGCCGGTGAGCATTGCGCCACTCTTTCCCGGGGCGGTGACGGTATCCTGCATGGCGCTTTGAGCAGGCTGCTGCAGGATGAAAACGGGCAGATAAGGGACACTCATTCCATAGCCGCGGGGCTGGATTATCCCGGGGTGGGGCCGGAACATGCCTGTCTGCGGGCCAGTGGGCGGGTTAAATACGTTAGTGTGAATGATGATGAAGCGGTAAACGCTTTCCTCAAGCTAAGCCAGTATGAAGGTATTATTCCTGCCCTGGAAAGTGCTCATGCAGTAGCCTATGCCTTGAAAACGGCCCCCGGACTCCCGCCCGGAACCAGCCTGGTGATAAATATTTCCGGCCGGGGGGATAAGGACACGGAAGAAGTGCTGAGATACCTGGAAGCAAGACGGGAGGTGCAATAATGTCTGGAATAAGAAAGCTTATGCAGCGTTATCAGCAGGAGCGTAAGTCGGCTTTGATCGCCTTTATAATGGCCCTCATGCCGAATGAGGAGCTATGCCTGGATTGCATCAAAGCCTTGGAACAAGGAGGCTGTGATCTTCTGGAACTGGGTATCCCCTTCACGGACCCGTTAGCTGACGGGGAAGTTATCGAACGCTTTCACCACCGGGGGATAAAACAGGGACTAAATCTGAAACGGGGCCTGGAATTTGCCGGCCGGGTAAGTCAGGTCTGCCGTCTGCCCCTGATTTTATTTTCTTATTATAATCCCCTGTACCGCACGGGCTTGGATAGATTTATGGCGGAAGCCCGAGCGGCAGGCATAGAAGGCCTGATCGTCCCCGACCTCTCGCTGGATGAACTGCCGGTTCTAAAGGGCTCTCAGCTTGATGTCATACCCATGCTGGCTCCCAGCAGCAGTGAGGACAGAATCCAACTGGCGGCTGAACAGCAGGCGGCCTTCATCTATTGTGTATCCGTGCGGGGGGTAACCGGAATGAGAAAACTCCCTGAACAGGAGATCAAGGAATACCTGCAGAGGGTAAAGACATTTACCTCAACCCCGCTGGCACTGGGATTCGGCATATCCAGCCGGCAGCAGATTGAAGTATTCCAAAATCATGCCGATGCAGTGGTGGTCGGCAGTTATCTGGCCCGGATAATTGAGGAGTATGAATCTCAGCCCCGGCTGTTGCCCGGGCAAATGGAAAAAGCGATAAAGGAACTGACCCGCAGCAGGGAGGGATACTATGGAAGCGTATAAACTGGCCTGCCGTCAAGGGGACAGCAGGACCATAGTTAAGATTCCCTCTCCCACAGGGGAGATATATATAGGAGAAGGTTACTGCACCATAATAGCCGGACCCTGTTCGGTGGAATCCCGGGAAGGCTATCTGGAAATTGCAGATCTGCTCAAGGACAGGGGAGTGCATATCCTTCGCGGCGGAGCCTATAAACCGCGTACTTCGCCTTATTCCTTCGCCGGTCTGGGGGAGGAGGGATTAAAGATATTAAAAGAGGCCCGGGAGATGACCGGCCTGCCGGTGGTTACCGAGGTAGTGGACGTACGCGATATTGAAAAGGTGGCTTACTACAGCGATATTATTCAAATCGGCAGCCGCAATATGCAGAATTTCGCATTGTTAAAAGAAGCGGGACGAATTCGGCGTCCGGTGGTTTTGAAAAGGGGATTTGCCGCTACGATAGAGGAATGGCTGTCAGCCTGCGAATATATTCTGGCTGCGGGCAATGAGCAGGTGATACTGTGTGAACGGGGTATTCGTACCTTTGAGGAAATGACCCGCAATACGGTTGACATCGGTGCGGTTGCCCTGGTAAAGGAAATCTCCCACCTGCCGGTTATAGTCGATCCCAGCCATGCCACCGGTCGCCGTTCCCTGGTGGCTCCGGTGGCCCGGGCGGCGATTGCCGCCGGAGCGGACGGCCTGATGATAGAGGTGCACCAGGACCCGGAACAGGCTCTGTCCGATGGGTTCCAATCCATCACTCCGGCGGCTTTTGCCGCGTTGAGCAGAGAATTAAAAAAACAGGCTGCTATCTTCAGCAAAAACTATAACCCCGGGAGCAGCGGAGAGGAGAACGGCAATGAACCGACATGATGCCGCCGGCGGCCAGTTTACTTCACGCAGTTATGTCAGTCAGGGCGGAATTGAGATAGGGCGCGAAGTGGAAGAGGCTGAGGTAAGCGGGGCCAGTGATTATATATTGGAAAGAATTGATTATCAAAAAGGAGCCCTGTTTTCCAGCAGCTACGAGTACCCGGGCCGCTACACCCAATGGGATATCGGGTTTATCGAACCTTGCCTGGAGCTCCGGGCCCGGCGGCAAGAGTTTGTTATAAAAGCTTTAACCCCCAATGGCCATAAATTGCTGGCCCCCGTCTACCGCTGCCTGGCCTCCAATGCAGCCGTGGTTGGCCTCAGAAGAACCGTTTCCGCCATATATGGCAGGCTTAGGAAGGCGGAGGGGAGCTTCAGGGAGGAGGAACGCAGTCGGCAGCCCAGCATATTTTCCGTAATCAGGGCGCTGCAGGAATTACTGCTGGCAGAAGAAGACCGGTTTCTGGGGTTGTACGGAGCTTTTGGCTATGACCTGGTTTTTCAGTTTGAGCCCATGGATTTAAAACAGGAAAGACCTTCCGGTCAATGGGATCTGGTGCTTTATTTGCCGGATAAACTGCTGGTGGTGGATCACCGCATGGGCCGGGCTTACCGCAGCGACTATGCTTTCGGCGCTACCGCGGCGGAACCGCGGTGCCCAGCCGCTGCTGATACCATAGGCGGCGGACCGGCATCCGGGCTGCAGAAACAGCAGGCTGTAACGGCGGGCCGGGGACAATGGAGCCCAAGTGACCCCCTGCCTGATTTGCCCGGGCACCAGCCGGGCCGTTATGCCGGTAAAGTCGAACTGGCTAAAAAGGCGTTTGCCGCGGGTGAACTGTTCGAAGTGGTTTTATCCCAGAGCCTTTACGAGCCTTGTCTCGAGCTGCCTTCCCGGATATTTACCTCCTTGCGCTCTATTAATCCCAGCCCCTATGGTTTTATTATCAATCTCGGGGATGAGTTCCTGGTAGGAGCTTCACCGGAAATGTACGTCCGGGTAGAAGGGAAACGGGTGCAGACCTGCCCCATTTCCGGAACGGTTAAGCGGGGCAAGGATGCCCTGGAGGATGAAATACAGATCAGGGAGTTGCTGAATTCCAGTAAGGATGAATCCGAGCTTACTATGTGCACCGATGTTGACCGCAATGACAAGGCGCGCATCTGTGATCCCGGCTCAGTGCGGATAATAGGGAGACGGCAGATTGAATTATATTCCCATGTGATTCATACGGTCGATCATGTAGAAGGTTACCTGCGGGAAGGATTCGATGCCCTGGATGCCTTTCTCACCCATATGTGGGCGGTAACGGTGACCGGTGCCCCCAAACGGGCGGCCATACAATGGCTGGAGGAGAATGAGGACTCGGCTCGGGGATGGTACGGGGGGGCGGTAGGCTATTTTACCTTTAGCGGCGACCTGAATACCGGCTTGACCCTGCGGACGATCAGTATGAAAGCGGGCACAGCGCAAGTCAGAGTTGGGGCCACCCTGTTATATGATTCGGTTCCGGAAAATGAAGAAGCGGAAACCTATATGAAAGCTGCGGCACTTAGGAAGACCTTGCGCAGCAGCCGTGACTTGGAGATGGCCGAGGTAACAAAAGCCGGGCACTTGCCCGGGCAGGGCAAGAAAGTACTGCTGGTAGACCACGAGGATTCTTTTGTCCATACTCTGGCCGATTATTTTCGCCAGAGCGGAGCCCGGGGGGAAGTAATGCGCTGGAATCTTCCCGGACTTATGAAGATGATTCCGGACTACGACCTGGTAGTGCTGTCACCCGGGCCGGGACGACCGGCGGATTTTAATCTCGCCACCACTATTGAGCGCTGCCTTGATCAAAGAATTCCTATTTTCGGCGTATGTCTGGGTTTACAGGCTATAGTCGAATATTTCGGGGGCCAATTGGGGGTGCTGGGCTATCCCCAGCATGGCAAAACCGGTAAGATTAAGATTTTACATCCGGGCAGCCTGTGGGACGGACTTCCCCGGGAGTTCGAGGTGGGACGTTACCATTCGTTGTATGCGGCTGCGGTAACGGATTGTCTTAAAGTGAGTGCGGTATCACAGGATAATGTGGTGATGGCAGTTGAACACCGGCACCTGCCTGTTGCCGCGGTACAATTTCACCCCGAGTCCATACTGAGCGCCCAGAATGATTGCGGCCTCAGGTTAGTAATGAACGTAACCGCTCATCTGGCCGGAAAAAATAACCGAACTGAAAGCCTGACCGGTTAAAGCAGACTCCGGAGTGCCCAGAAAGCAAAAGGATGAGAAGGTATGGACAGGTATCCCATGCCTTCTCATCCTTTGCCTTGAGCGGCTAAGTTCACCCTTGATTATGAGCAAGTTATTATCAGAGTCGTTAATGACGAACAATGGGAGCATCAGTGGTTTATGATGTTATTTCCTGCGTTGGCGTTTCTGGGCAGACCGGGCTTTATGGCTTTTTCTTTCTTTACGGGCTTCATCCGAGTATAATTGCCGGTTTTTTTCCTGCTGTTTTTTTCCCCCCAGGTATTCTTTTTCTTTCCCGCGGGCCACTACCAGGGTATGGCCTTCATCAAAGCTTAAGGCCACCGGCAGATTCGATTCGCCATACACGACCTTATAACCATATTCCTGGAGCGATTCTTCCTGACGCAAAAATTTTCGTATTTCAGCCTTAATAACTGAAAAACGGTTTTCGCTATGATAGCCCTTGCCGTGATTAATATCCAGTACGTCGACCTCGTGTTCCATACACCACGCTAAATTTTTTCTCGTCTTTTCCCGAGCTTCTTCCAGCGTGAGTCCGTGCAGATCCAGATGCTCTATCTTCATGTAAGTATTCCTTCCCCTTTGCTGGTTGCCCTTTTTTACATATCGGTTGTGGCGATATTTTAACAGATATTGCAGAAAAAAACTAAAAGAATCAGGATTAGCTCTTAAAGTAACATTCTATGTTAATAGGTGATAATCCGCGTCCTTAATTGCGAGTATAAAGAGCATCAGTTGTCCCCGTAGGGGGGGATAATCTGTGTAATCTGTGGTTATTTTCTAATTAACCCCTCATGGCCGGAGGCCGTACCCATAGGGCATATCCATGGGGCACAGGCAGCAGGCAGGGCAAGCAGCCCCAAAATAGTCCCACGGTTTCACTAGTTTTTTGACGCGGAATTCAAGGAATTCAGGGGAAGAACGCGGAAGAAAACTTTAATAAATTCCGCGTATTTTCCTAATATTCCGCGGGTTCCGCGTCTGTTTTAATTGATCTGCGTCTATTTTCTAATTAAATGAAAGAGCTTGGGCGTTTATGGTATCATTAATACTAGTTTAAGAATGGGGAAAAAATCAAGCGGCATAAGCGAAGGCGCTCAATTCAGCTTTTCTGGCAATAAAAAGGTGGTTTAAATATAATGATAGATTTGATGAAGGATTTAAATGAACAACAAATGCAGGCAGTATTGCAAAAAGAAGGGCCCTGTATGGTACTGGCCGGAGCCGGCAGCGGCAAAACCAGGGTTCTTACCAGAAGAATAGCCCGTCTGATTGATCAGGGAGTGCCTGCCAATTCGATTCTTGCCATTACCTTTACCAATAAGGCAGCCCAGGAGATGCGCTCCCGGGTGGCCAGCATCATCCCGGATTATGCCGGCAGATGGATACAGACCTTCCATGCAGCCTGTTACCGTATCCTGCGCATGGACATCGAAAAATTAGGATACCAGCCTAATTTCACCATAGTCGACGAAGCTGAGTGCAAATCCCTGATAAAGACCCTGTTGAAAGAAGAAAATGACCTGGAGACTGCCCCGGACGAGCTGCTCTACGGTTTCAAACAGGTGAAGAACAGCCTGCTGGATCCGGAAAAGCATTTTGACAGTCTCAAACTGCCCTACTATGTAAAAGAAAAGAATCTACGGATATTTAAGCTCTACAATGCCCGTCTCAAGGAACTTAACGCCCTTGATTTTGATGACCTGATAGTACTCTGTATAAGGCTTTTTCAGCAATACCCCGATATTCTGGAAAAATATCAGCAGTGGTTTAAATATATCATGATTGACGAATACCAGGATACTAATTATGCTCAGTATTATTGGGCCCGATTGTTAGCCTCAGGTCATCATAATATATTTGTGGTCGGTGATCCGGACCAGTCCATATATAGCTGGCGGGGAGCAGAGCCTTATAACATTACCCGTTTCTTAAATGATTATCAGGATACCGCGGTGATTAAGCTGGAGATTAATTACCGTTCCAGCCAGAATATACTTTCGGCCGCCAATTCACTTATAGCCAATAACCTGGAGCGCCAGGAAAAGAATCTTCACAGCAGCCGGGGAGAAGGGGAAAAGGTGGTCTATTTCTGCGCCAGTGACAGCTATCAGGAATCCCGTTTCGTAGCCGACACCATTGCGGATCTGCTCGACCGGGAAGGAAGGAAATACAGTGATTTTGCCATTTTTTATCGCACTCATGCCCAATCCCGGATTTTGGAAGAAGCCCTGGTAAGAAGATATATCCCCTACAAGATTATCGGGGCGCGCAGGTTCTATGAGAGGAAAGAAATAAAGGATATCATAGCTTATCTTAAGTTGGCCTGTAATCCCAATGATACTTTAAGCTTTGACCGGATAATAAATATCCCCCGGCGCGGTATCGGAGATAAAACCCTGGAAAAAATCAAAACCTTTGCCCAGGAGAGGAACCTGTCCCTAATGGAATCCCTGATCTATGCCTCGGAAATAACCGGTATCAGTAAAAAAATAGTAGAGAAATTGGAAGAATTTCACGGCATGATTGATTTTCTTAATATAATGAGCTTGGATAAAGCGCCGGTGCATGAAATTATCGACCATCTTATAAACGTAAGCGATTACGTGGAGGATCTTAAAAAGAATAATCCTATAGAAGCGCAAACGCGGATAGAAAACATTGAAGAACTGAGGTCCCTGGCCCTGGAATATGAAAAAGAGGGTGGGGAAACCTTGGATGATTTCCTGGCCGACATAGCCCTGGTCCAGGATAATGACGACATCGACTACTCCGAGTCAGTAATGCTCATGACCTTTCATGGGGCTAAAGGCCTCGAATTCCCGGTAGTATTCATGACGGGCATGGAGGAAGGAGTCTTTCCCTCTTATCGCAGTGAGACCTCCAAGGAAATTGAGGAAGAAAGACGGCTCTGTTATGTCGGCATTACCAGAGCCATGGAAAGGCTTTATCTGACTAATGCCGTAAGCCGTTTGCTTTATGGATATGAGAGGAGCAATCCTCCCTCTCGTTTTTTGCAGGAGATACCATTGGATTTAGTACTTTCACCTCATGAAAAGAAAATCGTTGATTGTCAGTTGGAAAAGGGAGATACTGTTATTCACCATAAATTCGGCATGGGAGTAATAATTAGTATAAGTGAGGATTACGAAACCGCCATAATCGACTTTGAGCGGGCGGGAACCAGGATGCTGCGTTTAGATATTGCTCCTCTGGAAAAAATAAGTTAAAATACTAAATTTCAGGGAGGAATTATTGTGGCCGGAATTGCCCAGCGGATAAACCAGCTGCGGGAAGAATTGCGCAAGCATGAATACCATTACTATATACTGGACGATCCCCTGATAAGCGATACCGAATATGACCGTACGATGCAGGAATTGAGCCGCCTGGAAAAGGAAAATCCGGAATTTTTGACTTCTGATTCGCCTACCCAGAGAGTAGGGGGACAGGCGGCGCAGAGGTTTTCTCCGATTACTCACCGCAGGCCTTTGCTCAGCCTGGATAACGCCTTTTCCCTGGCTGATCTTAAGGATTTTGACCGCCGGGTAGCGCGGATAATATCCCCGGCCCCCTATATGGCTGAATTGAAGATAGACGGGGTATCCATTGCTTTGATTTATGAAGACGGAGTTTTGATCAATGCCGCTACCAGGGGTGACGGTCTGGTAGGAGAGGATGTTACTGCCAATATAAGGACGGTAAAAAGTATTCCCCTGCGGCTGCGGGAAAACGTTCCCCGCCTGGAAGTGCGCGGAGAAGTCTATATGCCTAAAGGGGAGTTTTTGCGCCTTAACCAGGACAAGGAAGAAAAGGGGGAAAGGGTTTTTGCCAATCCTCGTAATGCCGCCGCCGGATCTTTGCGCCAGCTGGATCCGGGTATCACCGCCCAAAGGGCCCTGTCGGCTTTTATCTACGACATTATTTACAGCGAGGGCATAGATATTGAAACCCAGCAGCAAGCCTTGGCTTATTTAAAGCGCCAGGGTTTTCCGGTTAACGGCGAAGCCCGTTTCTGCCCCGGCATAGGCGAAGTGTATGAGTATAGCCGGGAGTATCAGGAAAGACGTCATGATTTACCCTATGAAATTGACGGGATCGTAATCAAGCTGGACCCCTTGGCCGAGCGGGAAAAACTGGGCCAGACCGCCAAAAGCCCGCGCTGGGCCATAGCCTATAAGTTCCCGGCGGAAGAAAAAGAAACCCGCCTGCGGCAGGTGGAAATCAATGTGGGCAGAACGGGAATAATTGCGCCTACCGCTATTCTGGAGCCGGTAGTTCTGGCCGGAACCACCGTGAGTCGAGCCAGCATGCATAATTTCGACCTGCTGCAGGAAAAGGACATCCGGGTCGGAGACCTGGTGCTGGTACACAAGGCTGGAGACATTATCCCCGAAATAATCAGACCATTGAGCGAAAAAAGACAGGGTGATGAGCGGCAGATAGAACCCCCGCATGAATGTCCGGCTTGCGGCAGCCAGGTAATGCGCTTTGAGGGGGAGGTAGCTTACCGGTGCGGAAATATCAACTGCCCTGCTCGTCTTAAAGAAAGTCTGGTCTTTTTTGCCTCCCGTACGGCTATGGATATTGATGGCCTGGGTCCGGCAGTGGTGGACCAGGTAGTGGAAAAAAAGCTGGTGCAAAAGGTTGACGACCTTTACTATCTGCGGGAAGAGCAGATAGCAGGACTGGACAGAATGGGAGCTAAATCGGCCGCCAACCTTATCCGGGCCATTGAAGACAGTAAGTCACGTCCCCTGTACCGGTTATTGACCGCTCTGGGAATTCGCCACGTAGGGGCCAAGACGGCCCGTATTTTAACCGAGCATATCCATGATATTGAGGCCTTTATGGAGATAGATGAGGAACAATTATTGAGTATACCGGATATTGGCCCTAAAATGGCTGAAAGTGTGGTAAAATTCTTTCGGGAACCACGCAACCAGGCTACTATTGCCCGGCTGAAAGCGGCCGGGGTTAACACCGTGGAAGCAGGAAGTGCCAAGGGCCTGCAGCCCCTGGCCGGCAAAACCTTTGTTCTGACCGGAACCATGGAGGCTATGACCCGTAACGAAGCCAGCGACAGAATAGAAGCTCTGGGCGGCAAGGTCAGCAGCAGCGTCAGTAAAAAGACCAGTTACGTAGTAGCCGGCAGCGAACCGGGCAGTAAATACGACAAAGCCATACAACTGGGGGTCACCCTGCTGACCGAGGAAGAGTTCATAAAAATGCTGGCAGGAAATTCTTGCAATCGGGTGATTAAGTGACAGGAACGGTAATAAACGCAGCGGCAATAGCGGGAGCGGGCCTGGTAGGCTTGCTCTTACGCCGGGGGATAGCAGAGAACTTCAGCAAAAGTATTCAGGATGGGCTGGCTTTACTGGTATTCATAATAGGGGTAAAATATGGTTTCCAGGCTGACAATTTTGCCGTTATCGGACTCAGTTTGGCCCTTGGAGCTGTAATTGGCGAATGGCGCCAATGGGAGCATAGACTTGAAGCCCTGGGCACCAAAATTCAAAGTCGATTCTCCTTCGGAGGAAGCGACTTTGTCAAGGGCTTTGTTTCTGCCAGCCTGCTTTTTTGCGTAGGGGCCATGGGAGTGGTTGGCGCTTTGGAAGACGGCCTCACCGGCAATTATCAGATTTTGTTGATAAAGTCTTTGCTGGATGGTATCTTCTCCATTATATTTGCCGCCAGCATGGGGGTGGGAGTTTTGTTTTCCTCCATACCGGTTTTGCTCTATCAGGGGGCGATCAGCCTGGGAGCAGGTTTTTTAAAACCACTCTTAAGCGATCCCATGTTAAATAACATTACTGCCTTGGGCGGGATCCTGATAGCAGGCCTGGGTTTGAATCTGCTGGGCCTCACCCGCATACGGGTAGCCAATCTCCTGCCCGGTCTTATTCTGGTTCCTTTCATTATGTTGCTGTTTCAACACCTTCCTTTTTAACTAATTAGAAAATAACCACAGATTGATTATAAAAAGGACGCGGAAGCCGCGGAATCTTTTAAGGAAATACGCGGAATTTATTAAAGTCTTCTTCCGCGTTTTTCCTTCTAAATTCCCTGAATTCCGCGTCAAAAATATAGCAGGCACCGCTGGACTATTTTGTGGTTGATTGCGGCTCTGCAGGCCATAATATTTATACGTCTGATTGGAGAGTTATATTTGCTCTCCCAATCGGGAAGATGGCATAAGATACCTTACCGGAACAACCGGATAGGTATACAGTATAAAGAGTCGGAAAGAGTTGTTTGGATTGTTAGAGATGCTATAATAGTGTCAGCCAAAACTGAATAGGATATTTTAAAGGCAAAGGCGCCCTTGAAAGGTTAAGCTGCGAATGGTCGGCAAACTTTATCTGAGGGCGCTTTTCTTATCCCCGGATAAAGATGAATGTAAGCCGTCCGGCCTTGGCAATACTGCTTTTAGAGGAGGAGCGGCCGGTACCGGTCCTGTGAGGGGAAGATTATGATCAGAATATCGCCCTCCGGGCAGAGGAAAGGATTAAGAGGAGAAGGAAGTGAGATTTATGAACTTTGTCAAGATGCACGGTCTGGGTAACGATTTTATTGTGGTTCAGGCGGAATCCTTTGCGGAAGCGGTCCGCTTTCAGCCTCTGAGTATAGCCTGGTGCAATCGCAATTATGGCATCGGAGCTGATGGTATTCTGGTTACCGGTTTCGATTCCGAAGAGGGTATTTTTATGCGTATCTTCAATCCTGACGGTTCCGAAGCCGAGATGTGCGGCAATGGTATTCGCTGTATTGCCTTATGGGCTCAACAAGCCGGATTGGTTGATAAAGATGAATTTTCAGTAAAAACCTTGGCCGGTGCTCGGGTTGTTAAGATAGTGTCCTCCAAAACCCAGGCTGTTCGGGTAGATATGGGGCCACCCGGACTGAACCCTTTAAATATTCCCATGGGGGAAGAGGGCAATCTGGATATAGCAATAAGCGCTGCCGGGCAGCCTTTTAAGATAACCGCTGTTTCCATGGGTAATCCCCATGCCATAGTGGTGGTGGAAGATGTAAGTCAGATTCTTCTGGAAAAGTGGGGAGCGGCTTTGGAAAATGCTCCTTTATTCCCGTATGGCACCAATGTGGAGTTTGTTCAGATTCTGGGAAAAGAAGAGCTTAAGGTACGGGTTTGGGAACGGGGGGCAGGAGTGACCCAGGCCTGCGGGACCGGAGCCTGTGCATCCTTGGTAGCATGCCATCTGCTGGGTAAAGCCAACCGCCAGGCCCGGGTGTATTTGCCGGGCGGTGATTTATGGATAGAGTGGAATGCCGAAGATGATCATGTATATATGACCGGAACTGCGGTTGAGGTATTTAGGGGTATCATCAGTGAGCAGAATCTATAGAAGTTAAGAGGAGGATGATTTTATGAAGGAAAGTATTGCCGTGCAGAATTTGCCCCCTTATCTGTTTGCCCGGATGGAGAAAAAAATAGAGGAGGTTCAGCAGCAAGGTCTTGATGTTATTAATCTGGCCATAGGGGATCCCGATCAACCTACTCCGGAATATATCGTTGCGGCGATGGCGAAAGCAATTTACGTAAAAGGCAATAATCAATATTCCAGTTCAGTCGGCTTATTGCCTTATCGTGAGGCAGTCGCCCGCTGGTATCAAAACCGTTTCGGAGTGGAACTGGATCCCCGGACCGAAGTGGTGTCGTTACTGGGCTCGAAAGAAGGAATCGCCCACATACCGTTTGCCTGTGTAGATCCGGGGGATGTCAATCTGGTTCCTGATCCCGGTTACCCGGTCTATAGTATTGCCACTCAACTGGCCGGAGGGGTCGCCCACATTATGCCGTTAAAAGAAGAAAACGGCTACCTGCCGTTACTGGAAGATATTCCTACCCAGGTGGCCCAGGCAGCTCGCCTTATGTTTCTCAATTATCCCAACAACCCAACCGGAGCAGTGGCGGATATTGGCTTTTATCAGCAGGTGGTGGAGTTTGCCCGCAGCTATGATATTCTGGTTTGCCATGATGCCGCTTATTCAGAACTGGTTTATGATGATTATGTGGCTCCCAGCTTCCTGCAAGCGCCTGGCGCCAAAGAAGTGGGGGTTGAATTTCACTCTCTTTCCAAGACCTATAATATGACCGGATGGAGAATCGGATGGATGGCGGGCAACCAGGATGTGGTGGAAATAATGGGGCGCTATAAGTCCAATATTGATTCGGGTATATTTCCGGCGATACAATATGCTGCTATAGCTGCCTTGGATGGTCCCCGTGATGTTATAACCGGCCTGCAGAAAATGTACCAGGAACGGCGTGATGCTGCGGTGGAAGGCATGCGCGAACTGGGCTGGTCATTTCAGCTCCCGCGGGGAAGCTTCTATATATGGGTAAAGGTTCCCCAGGGATACACGACGACAGAGTATTGTGAATTTATTCTGGATAATGCCCGGGTTATAATTACGCCCGGCAACGGCTATGGTCAATATGGAGAAGAGTATTTTCGGGTGGCCCTTACCGTAGACGCCGCCAGAATAAGAGAGGCCATGGCCAGGATAAAGTCGGTTTCCTGAGCAAGTCCGTTGATTCCGGTAAGGGAGAAACATTTTGTATCCTAAGGAAGCAAAAAGAACCATCCTTTTGCTTCCTTAGTTAAAAGATTCAGGCAATGCCCTGGGCCAGCATAGCCCGAGCTACTTTCATAAATCCTGCAATATTGGCCCCTACCACCAAGTTGTTTTCATAACCGTATTCACGAGCCACATCAGAGGCATTTCTATATATGTTGACCATGATATGTTTAAGCTTGGTATCGGTTTCTTCAAAGGTCCAGGAATATCTCATGCTGTTCTGAGCCATCTCCAGGGCGGAAGTGGCTACTCCTCCGGCATTGGCTGCTTTGCCGGGGGCAAATAGCACCTGGTTGGTGTGGAAAATTTGAACGGCTGCCTGGGTGGATGGCATGTTGGCGCCTTCTCCGACCGCGAAGCATCCCTGGGCGACCAAAGCCCGGGCATCTTCCTGGTTCAATTCATTCTGGGTCGCGCAGGGCAGGGCGATATCACACTTAATCCGCCATATACCTTTGCCCTCAAAGTATTGGGCAGCGGGATGAGCTTTAACGTAATCCTTGATTCTGCCTCTTTCAATTTCCTTGATGCGTTTTACGGTATCAAGTTTAATGCCGCTTTTATCGTAAATGTAGCCGCTCGAATCGCTCAGGGCTACTACTTTGCCGCCCAGCTGCTGGATTTTTTCAGTGGCGTAAATTGCCACATTACCTGAACCGGATATCACTACGGTAGCTCCTTCAATGGTCTTGCCATGGTCTCTCAGCATCTCATCCATAAAGTAAACCAGACCGTAACCGGTAGCTTCGGTTCGAACCAGACTCCCGCCCCAGTCCAAGCCTTTGCCAGTCAATACGCCCTCATAGGCCTGGGTGATTTTCTTGTATTGTCCATATAAATAGCCGATTTCCCGACTGCCTACTCCGATATCCCCGGCCGGTATATCGACATTGGCGCCAATGTGGCGATACAATTCGGTCATAAAGCTCTGGCAGAAACGCATCACCTCACCATCGGACTTACCTTTGGGATCAAAGTCGGCTCCTCCTTTAGCCCCGCCAATGGGCAACCCCGTTAAAGAATTCTTAAATATCTGCTCAAAACCCAGGAACTTAATAATACCGGGATAGACTGTAGGATGAAGGCGCAGCCCGCCTTTGTAGGGACCGATGGCGCTGTTGAATTGGATACGCATACCACGATTTACCTGGACTTTGCCCGCATCATCCACCCAGGGGACGCGGAAAATGATTTGCCTTTCCGGTTCTACCAGTCTCTCCAGAATACCGGCTTTTTTATATTCCGGGTATCTTTCCAGTACCGGCTCCAGCGATTCCAGAACCTCGGTTACTGCCTGGTGAAACTCCGGTTCGTTTGGGTTCCTTTCTTTTACCTTGGCGATCACATCTTGTATATACCCCATTGTATTTCTCCTTTCTCCTCTTCAGACTTGTTTTTGCCGGGATTTTGCAGTATGCCTTTGGGGGGTGCATAGGACTTATTAAAAAACAAAAAGACGTCTTCTGCGCAAAATTACTTACACAGAGGACGCCTTTGTCCTAAACATTTTATAGCGTTTTACATCTGGACAGCCGCCATGGCTGTTTTCTAGTGAATTACCATTGTTAATAATAGTACTGAATTTATTTAGTGTCAATGGATTAATGTTTCATCTGAAGAAATGTTGACCGCGGGACATGATTTAGGTTTTTCCCCGGGCGTATAATAGCAGACAACCTTCCCGCTGCTGGCATCCACCGTAAACCATAAGCTTATTTTAGCGGAAGCAAAATCCATAATTTTTATGACTTTCTTCAGCTTGGGCTCTTCCAGCAGGATTTTATCCGATTGATTCCAGAGGACCAGCATTTTTGGATCAAAGAAAGCTCCGTCCTGTCCGGGATAAAGAGCCACATAGCTTATGCGGTTTTCCACCAGGTCCTGAAAGAAATGAGTGCCAAAAGATACTTCAGGCAAATAGCCCTGACCGGCAATCTCCACCAAAACTGTAAAATTACATATTTCGGCAAATGAAACCGGAACTCCCAGAGAGGGAATACTGCTTCCCCATCGTCCCGGCCCCATCAACATTGCCGTTAGGCTATGGCTTTGGCAATCACGATTCAGACGACCCACCCACCGTGCCACCAGGTGTTTATCGGCTTCATGCAACTGGGCATAGGCCTCGGAGTCGATCATAATGACCCGCTGGATCAAATGGGAAGTATTCCCGCCCATACAATTTCCCTGGGAGGCGAATACTACATTTCCCGGGATGATCGGCGGAGTTTGCAGGTGACTTTGATGTTCATCCCAAGTTGATAAAGGCCGGCACTGCAGCAAGTTTATTTTCAAGGTGTCGTGGCTCAAATTGACGGTAAATTCTATATCTACCGGATGATTATAAGCTCTTTCCAGAGTATTCAGCATCTCCCGGATGGTTTGCGGAAAGGAGGTATTGCCCAGCACCCTGCTGAAGGTGAGTACCCATCTCTTTGGTCCGGGACGGTTATATTCCAGCTCATGATCCTCTTCAGCCACTAATCTCCAGAACTCCGGTTCAGGGTGTAAAGCCCCCAGGGTATTGGTGGTTACAGTTACCAATTGATTTTCCACCGTATCCAGAAGGTCAATCTGGTGCTGGGAAAAACTGCGTACATCATTCCAGGCTGATTCAGGCCGCAACAATGGTTGATCCAAAGCCACCATACGGGTATAATCACTCCCGCTGCGAGCCACGGCCCGGGTTCCGAGACCTGCAACCAGGCGCATCATTCCTGCATTCTGATCCATGCCTTTTCGCCATACGTAAAGATTGTGGGATAGTGCGACACCGGCCATAGCGGGGAAAAAGTAGCGCCCTTGATATGATCCGGAAACACGTTGAATTAAAAGCGGCATTTGTTCGTGGCATTGGTCCATTCCTTTTTGGCGTCGGTAAGTCAAGGCATCTTTATTCATGGTGCTGGCATATACCGACTTGATGGCATGTTCAAGATGACGGCAGCGCTCCTGGGGATTTCCCTGGTTTACACAGAACAGGCTTTCGTATTTACCGGCAAAGGCATGACCGAAATCGTCCTCCAGCAAGCTGCTGGAGCGGACGATAATCGGGGACTGACCAAAATAATCCATAACCTCAGTGAAGTGCTCGCGAATGGTTTCCGGCAAAACCCCGTCCAGTATTCTCTGCCGCAACTCGGCGGCCAAAGAAAGATAATTTTCCGGTTTTCTTTGTTCTAATATCAGGTTCCAGCAATCGTTCTCAATCAGATAGGTGTAATAGACATCCGAGCCGACAAAAAAAGAATCGTGCGGTTCCAAAACCAGATTCCAATCACGGTCGCTGCTGTGGCGCAGGATATTGCGGGCCAGGAGCATGCCCACCGCCTTGCCCCCGATCATACCGGTACCGATGAGTCGGCTGCGGATGTAAAGGAGATCTCGCAATGAAAAGTATTGATGAGCCAGATCGGCTATTCTGGTTTCTCTCCCTATCATCATTTGGCATAGCATCGCAACCGTCTCATCAATTTTATCCGCTGCTACTGCTTCACCACTATAAATTCTGTCCTGCAATTCCTGGGCTTTCAGTATCACTCTGTCCCAGTAGTCCAATTTGCGTCCGGCATCACCCGAGTACTGAAAACGGGCAAACAGATTCGCTATCTCATAGCTGTTGGTAATAGGAATCATATCGTTATTGACCATTAGGTGGGGAAGGAACAGGGTAGGCGAGTAACGTTCGCTTACCTTGAGCGGATGAACATAATATTGGTCTTCCTGTCGATAAACATTGAGCAATAACTGGGTGGTATTGCGGATGCGCATCATGGTGTGATGAGAATTGCGGTCGCGGATTATGGCAAAATAGGCGGTGGCTCTTAATCTATAAAGATAGGGGCATATGATGCGAAAGAAGTTGCCTATCATCAGGTCGGTGGCCCATGCGTATAATAAATCCGATAGGGAATCAAAAACCAAAATGGTATGGGCCCCCTCCTGGGTAGCTATTTCGTATACCCGGCTTAAGAAAGCCTCAAATCCGGCTTGAGGATTCAACCGATAAGTCTTGACGATTGATTCGTCAACCACAGGAGAGTGATGGGCAAACCGTATATAAACCATTTTGCGTTTTTCGCTTAAAGCCTGATTAACCAAAGGTATCACGAAGTGCTGGTAATCCTGAATGGATTCGACCTGCCATACTACATTATCTCCCCAACGCAAATAATCCAGAACCGCGTCTAAGCCTGGAATTCCGGTAGATACGCCATTATGTTCCATCATTATTGCCTCCCTTGCTTGCAGGAGTTTAAGGGACTTTTTAACTATACCGCCACGCATTTAACCGGCAGACTGCAAAAAAAAGACCTCCGCGGGTATTCCGACATACCCACGAACGCCATTGTCCTTTTTGTTCTGCCTATTCTATTGATCTCCCGCTTCCTTGCGGGTCAGGTTAATCTTTAACCTATATTTAGTATAGCATCAATCAATATGATCTGGAAGCAGGGATATGAGGTATACAGTATAAAGGAATGAATGGCCTTGATTTAATTTTTAGCGCTGCTATAATAAATGGCAGCAAAATATAAAACTAATATTACCAAAGGGCAAAGGCGTCCTCTTGACCTATGTTGATACCAAGGCAGGAAGGACGGCTTTTTTTTTGCTGCCCGGGAAGGGAAAAATATGAATTTGAGGGAAGGACACCTGATTCTCGAAGACGGTTCGGTCTATTCCGGACATTTTCATAACGGAGATTGCGAATCCCCGGGGGAGGTAGTTTTTAATACCAGCATGATCGGCTACGAGCAGATAGCTACCGATCCGTCCTATGCGGGTCAAATTGTAGTTATGACTTACCCTCTGATCGGCAACTACGGAGTAAACCTGGAAAATCTGGAAAGTGACCAACCTTGGCTGAGGGGCATGGTAGTAAGAGATTTATGCGATGATGAGGGAGAAGAATATAATGGACAGAAAATAAGCTTTAAACAGTATCTGTCTCAAAACCATATCCCTTGTCTTACCGGAGTAGATACGCGAGCTCTGGCCCGTCGATTAAGAAGCAGGGGAACCATGGGTGGGGTTCTCACTTCCTCATTAAAGCATAAAGATGAGCTTATCGAACGGGCACGATGGGCCACGCAACCGCCGGTTGGCGGATATACACTGCAGACCAGCTGCAGAGATATGGTTAAGTTGGGCGCAGGCTGTAAACGACTGGTTCTTATGGACTTTGGCAGCAAAAGAAGCATAGTCAATGCTTTACTGAGACGTAAAAATGAGGTGGTAGTGGTGCCTGCTCATACCAGTTCGGATAAGATAAAGCAATTGGCTCCTGATGCCATAGTATTATCCAATGGGCCTGGTGATCCGGGTGACTGTGCCTATGCCATTGAAACCATCCGCCAATTACTGGGATACCGACCCATGTTGGGCATTTGTCTGGGACATCAGTTATTGTCCCTGGCTCTGGGGGCGAAAACCTATAAGCTCAAATTTGGACACCGGGGAGCCAATCATCCGGTAAAAGATCTTGAAAGCGGCCGTATTTATGTAAGTACCCAGAACCATGGCTATGCGGTCGAGACCAATTCACTGGTTCATACCGGAGCAGTGCTGTGGTTTCAAAACCTGAACGATAATAGTGTCGAGGGGATTATACACCGGAAAATGAATGTAAGAGGAGTGCAATTCCATCCCGAAGCCGCGCCGGGTCCGCAGGATACCCGATATTTAATTGATGATTTCCTGGCTTCAATAGCATAACCATATAGTAGGCAAAGGCGCTTAGTTACCTGATAAAAGGGTGACTAAGCGTTTTTTTGTTTAAATCAATAATTAATAAGGAGGGGTGAGCATGAAGAAGATTGAGGCTATTATCCGGCCTACCAAGTTGGAGGAGCTGAAACAGGCTTTAAATGATCTGGAGGTCAGGGGGATGACGATTTACAATGTTATGGGCAGGGGACTGCAGAAGGATGTGAAACAATACTATCGCGGGCAGGAGGTGTCAGTGGATCTTTTCTCCAAAGTCAAGGTGGAGATTGTCTGCCGCGATCATTGGCTGGAGAAAATCATTGCTACTATTTTAAAGGTTTGTTCCACTGGAAGTATTGGCGATGGCAAAATATTCGTCTATCCGGTAGATGAAATTATCCGGATAAGCAGTAGAGAACGGGGAGATTCGGCTCTGTAAACTGCCAACGATTGTCAGGCAAAGGCGCTCACCAGACATATGGTCTGGGTGAACGCCATTTTTATTTTTAG
>DHCD01000024.1:6911-29335 GCA_002398105.1 Syntrophomonas sp. UBA4911 | reverse complement strand
TATAAAAGATATTCTCAAACCTTACGGCAACCTGGCTTCTTATCCCCGTAAGGATCAGCTCAGCCATGCGGTGCTGCAGTCGGAACTGGACGGGCTGCGCTCGGTATCGACGGTGCTGCCGGTAATGTTTTTAGCTGTTGCCGCCGCTATTCAGTTCGTTATCCAGCGCCGTATGGTGAGGATTCAGCGCGCCCAAATCGGAGTAATGCAGGCTCTGGGTTACAATAATAAGCAGATAATGTTTCATTATATCTCCTATGGGGTAACGGTAGCCTTGATCGGAGCAATGGCCGGTATCCTCATGGGACTGCTCCTGTCGGGAGTTATTTCCGATACTTATGCCCAGTATTTCAACCTGCCCCAGGGACTAAAAGGTTATAACTTAAAAGCTATCCTATATGGTCTGGGTTTAAGTTTGGGGGTGGGGGTCGCAGCCGGCTGGACCTCTTGCCGCGGCATTTTGCACTTAAATCCGGCTGAAGCTATGCGTTCGGAGCCGCCCCGCAGCAGCGGCAGAAGTATAGTAGAATACTGGCCGGCTCTGTGGCAGCGGCTGGGCTCGGGATGGAAAATGAGTTTGCGCAGCATCAGCCGCAACCGGGGACGATTTATTCTTACCCTGGTGGGGGTAGTCTTCGCGGTGGGGCTCCTGGTGGTAGCCTTTTTCACTAATGATTCCGTACACTATCTGATGCAAAAACATTTTTATGACGAACAGAATTATGATTTGTTAGTACGTTTTGAATCTTTGACTAAAGCCGGCGAACTTAACAACATTAGCCGGATCGACGGTGTCAATAAGGTGGAACCGCTCCTGGAGGTGCCGGTAAAGATGTATTACCGGGGGAAAAATGAAGATGATGCCCTGCTGGCTTATGGACCGGGAACCAGCATGAAAAAAATATTGAGCGCATCCGGAAAACCCTTGGGAATTCCTGATGACGGGGTTATCATTAATGAGAGAACCGCTCGCAAGCTGGGAGTTGCAGCGGGGGCGGAGATAGAAGTGGAAACCCTGCTCTCTGCGGGTCCCACTCATCATGCTACTATAAAAATTGTGGGTGTAAACCGGCAATTGATCGGAGGAGGCTCCTTCATCGGATTGGAATCCGCCAACCGTTTATTACAGGAACGCAATGTTATCTCCGCAGTTATGATAAAAGTGTATCCTGGCCAAATAGGCGCGGTGGAGAAAGAAATCAACCAAATGCTGAATGTTGCCGCTGTGCAGAGCCGGCAAAAGGAACTTGCCAACTTCGGGAAAAACATGGGCAGTGTTCTCTACGCGGTTTCCCTCATGGTGATTTTTGCTGTGGTTTTGGGATTGGCTATCGTATTTAATTCGTCGGTCATAAGTTTTGCCGAACGGCAGCGGGAAATTGCGACATTAAGAGTACTCGGTTTTACCAATGGAGAAGTGTCGGGATTACTGCTGAAGGAAATTATCCTGCAATGTCTGGTGGGAATTCTGCTGGGTCTGCCCTTCGGACGTTTAATGGCCGCAGCCTACGTACAATCAGTTAATACCGATTTATATACGCTTCCGGTAGTTATTTATCCCCTTACCTATGTTTTGGCTGCGGTGGGAGGGATAGTGTTCACTATGCTGGCTCATCGTCTGGCTTTGAAGGGACTTAAAAAGATTGATCTGGTGGAGAGTTTAAAGAATACTGATTAAAATGGAGGGGCTGGTTATGAAGGCAGGGAAAAGGGTTTACTGGATAATAGGCGCATTAGTAGCTCTGGCTGCAGTGATTTATTATTTAAATGCTGCCGGGGGGACAGAGGTGGAAATCGTCAAAATCGAAGCAGGGGATATACTAAAGACCGTGGTGGATACAGGTTATGTCCAATCCGCATCAGCTTTCGATTTATATTCCGATCAGGGGGGCAGAGTGGAAAAAATTATGACTGCCATCGGCGAACCGGTCAAGAGGGGACAGGTTCTTATGACCCTGATCAATACCGGTATAGCGGTGGAGAGCGATCAGGCCCGGCTGCAGCTGACCCAGGCAGAAGCTGCGGTGGCGGCGGCGGAATCCGGCGTTGCCGGCAGTCAGCTGGACCTTAATAATACCCAAAAAGATCTGGAGCGTATGGAAAAATTACTGGCCGCCGGAGCGGTGAGCCAGGCGCAATATGATGCTACCCTTTTACTCCGGGATAAATACCAGAAAGATTATCAGCAGCAGGTGCAGAATTTAAACGCAGCCCGGCAGCAGGCAGCAATAAATCAACAACTGCTCAATAATCTGGCGCAAAAGCAGGAGCAATTGGAGATAAAAAGCCCGGTTGACGGCACCTTGACCCAACTGCCGGTAAAAACGGGACAGGTGGTTTTAGCTGCTGCAGTCCTGGCCCGGGTGGCTCAAACCAATAAACTGGAGATAAAAGCCGATATATTAAGTGATGATCTGGCGGAAGTGACACTGGGTCAGAAGGTTAAAATAACTGCTCCGGTCCTGGGCGAAAAAATCATTACCGGAGCAGTGACTAAAATTTACCCGGAAGCGGAGGAGAAACAATCCGCCCTGGGAGTCATCCAACGCCGGGTACCGGTAATCATTACGCTGAATGAAACCGCCAACCTCAAACCCGGTTACGAGACCCGGGTGAGTATACAGACCGTGGAGAAAAAAAATATCCTGATAATCCCCCGGGAATCAGTATTAACCACTCCCGATAATCGCAAACAAGTAATGCTGATAACCGATGGCCGGGTCCACCACCGCTACATTCAAACCGGTTTGAGCGACAGCAGCAACCTGGAAATCATAAAAGGACTTAAAAAAGGTGATCAGATTATCAAAGATGCCAGTCTGGAATTAAAGGAAAACGCCCGGGTCAAGGTGAAACAATAATCACCGATAGCCGACCGCCGGGGGGATCAGGGGGCTGTAGCCCGCTGATAAGGCAGATGGAAAGCGTTATATAATTAGGAAGACATAGACGCTGTAGGGAATGCAGACTTAGTAATGAACTATCCAATATGCAGGCGAAACTGCTTAAAGGCTTCCAAGTCCTGATATATTCATATCTGTTCCCATTGGATCGGAATATATACTCAGAACGGCATTCGTTCTTTTTTCCGATAACCCATTATGCTGATGCGGGCGGTCAAATCGTTATTTTCATCCGTTACATCGACATTATAACCGATAAGTTTATTATCTCCGGAAACTTCTTGGGCTTCGGCAATAAGTTTTCTGCCCGTTGCCGATTTGAAATAAGTTATATTGGCATTTACACTTAAGGTAACCTGCCCGCCGGCATTGGAAGCTACGGCAAAGGCAAAATCCGCCATAGTAAATATGGCTCCACCCTGGATAATATCAGCCGCATTTAAATGTTTGTCCTCAATCTCCATCTCCACCATGGCATAGCCCGGTTCAACCCGGAGGATTTTTATACCGGCAAGGGCGGCATACCTATCCCGAGCAAAAAAATTAATGATCTTATCAGTGTCCATAACTATCTCCACACCCCTGTTTATCATTTTCCGGCCCGGCTATATCAGCTTAGCGACCCCAGCCTAGGCTATAATTTGTCTATTATAACACAGAGGTGCTAATACGAAAATAGTCGCCCTCTTCGAGGATAACTGATGCTCGTTATACTCGCAATTAAGGGTGCAGATTAACGACTGTTTTCATTGCAATTAATCAATAATCTTATAAAGCAGGGCAGTAAGGCGTGTGAATCAACAGCCATTCACATTCCGCAGCGGTATTTACGCCGGTATTCCAGTGGATTCTGCCCGGTGGCCGCCTTAAAGGCCGCCGCAAATTTACTGGCGTTTTCATAGCCGACTGCCGCTGCGATATCAGCTATCGTCCGCCGGGTCTCTTGCAAAGCAGCTGCGGCAGCGGACATACGGGATTCAAGCAGATAGGCCGATATGCTCTTGCCATAGACGCCCCGAAAGTATTTTTTGAGCGAAGTGGGGCTGATGCCGTAATTCTCCGCCAGCTTTTCTATGGAATAGTGCCTGCTCAAGTCCTGGGTGATGGTTGCCATCACCTGCTTGGCAATTTCCATCTGTCCCCTGGTAAAAAAAGTACGGCGTTTGTTTTCGGCGGGGAAATCCATAAAACTGAGCAGCAGCAAAAGCTCGACTGCCTTAATGCGGTAATAATTAAGCTCACATTCGAGCGGCGGGCTGTTCATGGCCATGAAAATATTCTTTATCTTTTCCGGTGCTGGGGCAATAAAACCCTGGCGGGCGGGACAGAATTTTTTGCCGATAGCGCACACATCAATGCCCATATCGCGAAACAGCTGGGGAGCCCTTTCCTGCAGCGCCGTCCGGTGAAAGAAAAGCTCCACCCCATGATAACGCCTGCTGGGAAAGGAAAAAAGGTCTTTGGCCTCCCGGGTGTCAATGCTCAAATCTCCTGGTCCCAGAAATAAGCAAAGACTGTCGGATATCCGTACTTCGCAGCGTCCTTCCGCACAGTAGTTAAGCTTGAGACCGTCGGTGATCTCTCCCCCGTAAGAAGTAACGGAGCTGGCGGTAAAATCATTAAAACCAAGCAGTACTCCGGGAAACAGGGAATAGACCCTTACCCTTCCCGTACCGTCGGCACAGTCGATGTGCAGAACCATGCTGCTGTCGGTGCGGCTCTCTATGTGCATATGATTGAGCGAACCTGCCGCCGACTCATGGGCGGCAAATATTCCGGAAGTACCCATCGCTGAATTCCCTTTATTTTAAGAAACGGGCGGCTTACAGCGGCCGCCCGTTCAAAAACCAATGATATTCTCCTTAGTTTAAGGCCTGCACAATGACGGTCGTCGCTTCCGCCCTGGTGGCGTTGGCCTGGGGCCGTACGGTATTGTCGGGGTATCCCGTCATGATCCCATTCTTCACCACGGCGGCCAGGGCTTCCCGGGCCCATGCGGAAATACTGCCGCGGTCGGCAAAGGAGGTCTCTTCTGCTGCCGGGGAAAGACCGGCTGCCTTGGCGATCATTACCGCCATCTGCTCGCGGGTGATCAGGTCGTCGGGGGCGAAGGTGCTGGCGTCATATCCGCCGACAATTCCTTCGGCGACCAGGGCGGCAATGTAGTTGCGGGCCCAGTGATCGGCCGTATCGGCGAAGGTTCTGCCGCCGTCCTGGGGCGCCAGCTTGAATGCTTGGGCCAGCACGGTGGCAAATTCAGCTCTGGTGATGCTGCTGTCGGGTCTGAAACTGCCGTCGGGATAGCCGCTAATAGCGTTCAGCTCCACCAGCTTCCTAATGTTGCCGAAAGCCCAGTGGCCGGTGATGTCGTTAAAGGCTTTCCCGGAGACTTCCGGCGACGGCTGCGTTTTTTCCTCCTCGGCTTCTTTTACGGCTGCCATTACGGCAAATTGGGTGAAGTGATCCACCGAGGCGATCACCAGATTACCGGAAACCGACCCGCCGATGTCCACCCACTGGTCCCGGGTTTGGTCGTAGTATTGCAGCGTGGGCGTCTCGCCGGGGGCGATTAGATCCGGGTCAAAGCTAATTTTCAGGGTCACGTCTCTGGCAAAGCTGTAGCTGTCCGCGCCATCCACGCTGAATTGGTATACCGTCCCGGCCAGTTTGAAGCCTGCCGGTGCGGCCGGCGGTTGACTGACTTTCTTTATTTTTATTTCTACTTTGTCGGTTCCCTTCAGGGCGTTGGCCGGTATGACAATAGTGGCTTCGTTACCCAGGCTGACAGTGCCGCCGTGGCCGGGAGTCAGTGTTGCCGTCCCGCTGGTGGAGCGTACTGCCTGGCTTGAACTGCCGCCGCCTCCACCGCCGCCGTCGTCGTCGGAACTTCCATAAATGCCAAACAGGCATTCGAGCAGAGCCGTCTTATCCGCCGTACTGAATTCATCGCCCATCTGGAGCATGGTCGGCATCCAAGCGCTGAGCGTCACGCTGTCCGGTTGGTAAGTGCCCAGCGCATCCTTGGCCGCGGCATAGTAGAAGTGGAAGTGGGCGGGCATGGTGGCCTCATCCATACCCAGGTCAAAGCCGGGTTTGAGCATCGCCATATAGGTCAGCACACCCGCAGCGTCATCCGCCTTGAATACGTAGACATCCTCTCCGGTCAGCATTCCCAGATGGTCGTTGATCTCCACAAATTTGTAAGGATGGGATTCAATGACATTGTCGGCCTGGCCACAAAAATTGATGGTCTTGTAATCGTAACCAAATTTAATCTGGTGGATCGGCGTACCGTCATTTGCCGGAACTGATGCCATATTGGCAAACATGGCCTTTAGAGATGGGCCGTCAGTGACCTCCACGCCAAACATCCCCGCCATCATTTGTGCCATCTGGGAGGAAGCTGCGGCATTCCACACGTGGCTTAGAGCTTCGTCGTATACGTAATTGACAACCGATTCAAAGCTGCCGCTGCCGTTGTTGGCCCAAGCGGAAAGATCCTCAAAACCTTCCGGCTGATCCGCGCTCTCGTACATCCGTTCGGTCGTTCCGATCTCGGCTGTACCCGGCTCGCCGTCGATCAGGACGTTGGAGGTGCAGTTCGTGATGGTGCAGTTCTCGGCGCGTCCGGCAATCGTACCCGGAGTGATCGCATCGTTTATTTGACCTTGGGCCTGGCAATCGCTGATGGAAAACACGGTCTCCATTCCCATATAGTAGAGCCCGGTGCCTACCAGCCCGCCGATGTGGGTGGCGTTGGCCGTGTTCATTACAAACTGGGCCGAGCAATTTGTAATGAGGGCGGGCTGCGCTGTGTTCCCGGTGCCCGCGTAACCGCATAAGCCGCCGACCGCGTGAGCCGAATTAGGCGCGGTGATGGTCACGTCCGCCGTGCATCCCGTTATGCTTTCCATATATTCGAGGCAGCCGCCTATGCCGCCCAGGCCAACGGGCTCGTTGCCCAGGGCAATTATCTCGCCCCGGGCGGTGCAACTCTCAATGCTGCCGCCAAAAGCGCCGCCTATGATCAGACCGCCGCATTCGGCCACATCGGCCTGGATAATAGGCCCGCTGGAGAAGTCGTTGTCGCCCAGCACGTTAATCGTTGCATCTTCCACCGTGCCGTTCTTAACGCTTCCATCTTGGTGTCCGCCAATAATGCCGCCGATGCAATTGAAGCCGGAGATCGTATTTTCACCTGTAAGCGTCAGTTTTTCCGCCGTGCCGAAGTTTAAACCGATGATGCCTCCTGCACACCAGTAGCTGGTAACCGAGGCATTTTCCACGGTCAGGTTTTTAATCGCGGCGTCGGCGGACACCGTACCGAACAAGCCCACTCCCACGTCTTCCGGCTGATTGATCCTCAGGTTGGAGATAGTCTTGTTATTGCCGTCAAAGCTGCCGGAAAAGGCAATAGCGCTATGACCGCCGTTGCCGAACATATTCGGGTCAAGGACGCCGATGGGTTCCCAGTTGGCATAGCCGCTAAGGCTGATATCATTCATCAGCTTAAAATGCTTGTCCAAATGTTGGCGCACCAGCTCCAGTTGCTCCGCAGTCTCAATCTGGTAGGGGTTCATCTCCGAGCCGTCGCCGTAGACGAAACCATACACTGACTGGGCAACGGATATGGGGCCTGCCGGGCTTGATCTTCCGGCTAACTCCCCGAGATTCAGAACTGCGCCGGGTTCTTCATACACCGCTCCGGCAACGGACATGACGCTGGGAGGCTCCGTTATCTCTCCCTCCCCGGCCGTCAGCGCCGGGGAGGGAAACATGAAGCACAGCGCGAACGCCATGATCATAAACCAGCTGAACCATCTTTTGCTCTTCATTGTTACCTCTCCTTTCCCATTACCGATAAATGGGGAGCCTTCACTGCTTCCGCCGACTTTACGGCTTAAAACTCATCTTTAAGAAGCCGGCCCGCTGCATTCTGGCGGTATTCGGGAAGCAGGGAAGGGGCTCTGTTTCCCCGTACCACCTGTACCGTCAAAGGGCAGAACCATGCCGCCGGCGGTGCGACTCTCTATGGGGCCTATGATTAGGCGAAAGTTTCGCCAGCTCACAGGCGCAGCATATTGGAAAGCGCCAGATGTAACCCCCCATGTGGACAAGTTAGCCTAGGCTAACTTGTCCACATTATAGCATAGCTCTATGGGCGTTTCTGCTCCGAACCGCTAATCATGCTCCAAATGACACCAAAGTTTGGCGAAAACATCTGCCGACAGGCACCTTCTCAATATAATCCTGCCGGGAGTGATGATTATGAATTGCAATGAAGTTTATGTAGAAAAAGGCTTGCTTCACAAAGAAATTTATGTGCTATTTCGAATAGAAATGGTATTAGTTTTATGACTGCTGGATGGTTCGGTCAGCATTGCCAACAATTAGTTGGGAGTATTTAAGGCAGAACGGCTGCCCTTTGTTCCACTTGCTCCGGTCTTGGCGGCAGGTGGCGGGCAGCCGTTGATCGTGTCAGTTATTTGATTTGCTCAGTTATAATCAGGACCCCCTATATTTATATTCCGATTCCCAAGAAGAGACCGCCCCGATAGACTATGAAGGAGACCACCCAGGCCAATACCAATGTATAGCCTATGGTAAAAAACGGCCATTTCCAGCTGTTGGATTCACGCTTCAGCACGGCAATAAAAGCCATGCAGGGAACGTAGATCAGGGTGAATACCATCAGCACATAGGCTACCAGCGGAGTATAACCCGACTGATTTCGGGCTCTTTCGGCGAATCCGCTCACCGTTTCCTCAGTCTCTTCGGCTAAACCTTCCTCGTCCTCTATGCTGTAAAGGGTGCCCAGAGTACTTACCACCACTTCCTTGGCGCCAAAGCCGGCAAGCAAGGCTACACTGGTCTTCCAGTCGAAGCCCAGCGGACGGAACACCGGTTCTATAGCTTTACCAATCTGGCCGGCATAGCTGTTTTCCAGCTGAACCGTGGCATTTTCCCATTCCGCTCCCTGGTTGTCCACGGTGGGGAAGGTAAGAAGGCCCCACATCAATATGGAAATGGCCAGAATAATGGTTCCGGCTTTTTTCAGATACAGCCAGGCCCGTTCCCACATATGGATGAGAATGCTTTTTAAAGTGGGCATTTGGTAGGTGGGCAGTTCCATGACAAAAGGTTCAGCTTCACCCGGCAATAGCCAGGCCCGAAATACCTTGGCCATGAGGATAGCCAGCAGGATGCCGAGTATATATATGGAAAAGAGTATATTCCCTCCCAGATAAGCCGGGAAAAAAGCCGCTATCAGCAGACTGTAAACCGGTAGCCGGGCGCCGCAGCTCATCAGAGGAGTAACCAGCATGGTAGTCAGCCGGTCACGGGGGTTTTCCAGAGAACGGGTGGCCATCAATGCCGGAACCCCGCAGCCGAAGCCGATCAGCATGGGAACGAAGGATTTTCCGTGCAGTCCCACTTTATGCATGACCCGATCCATTACAAAGGCGGCCCGGGCCATATAGCCGGTGTCCTCCAAAAGAGCGATGCCCAGGAACAAAAGTATAATATTGGGCAAGAAAACGATTACTCCGCCTACGCCGCCGATGATGCCGTCCACCAGCAAGGAACGCAGCATGCCGTCGGCCATATTAGCATTCACCCAGTCCCCCAGTGAGGAAACCCCGACGTCAATCCAATCCATGAAGGGCGCGCCCNNTCCATTACAAAGGCGGCCCGGGCCATATAGCCGGTGTCCTCCAAAAGAGCGATGCCCAGGAACAAAAGTATAATATTGGGTAAGAAAACGATTACTCCGCCTACGCCGCCGATGATGCCGTCCACCAGCAGGGAACGCAGCATGCCGTCGGCCATATTAGCATTCACCCAGTCCCCCAGGGAGGAAACCCCGACGTCGATCCAATCCATGAAGGGCGCGCCCAAAGTAAAAGTCAATTGAAAAAGAAGCCACATCATACCCAAAAAAATAGGCAGGCCTAACACTCGGTTCAAAAGGATATTATCAATTTTTTCGGTTACGCTTACCCGGTCCAGGGCGCCCCGTTCGCAGGCCTCCCGGCAGATGCCGCGAATAAAGGCGTAGCGGTCTTCCACCAGGGCTATTTCCAATTCCATATCCAGGATACCTTTTAATCGCTGCTGGCTCTGGGCAACTCCGTCAATTATGGCTTGGCCGTCCTGAACAGCAGCCAACTGCCGGCTTACTTCCTGATCGTTTTCCAACAGCTTGACCAGCACCCAGCGCAAGGGCAGGGAAGTAAGGGGCGAAGCCAGCGATGAATAAGTTTCAGCCCCAGCCGCGATTTCCTGGGCCGGAGCTCCGCCCCAGTTGATTTTCTCCTGCAGGAGCGACAACTCGGCTTCAATCGCCTGACCGTAACGCATTTGTCTTTCTTTTATATTGCCTTGTCCACGATAACGGTTAACCACTGCCTCCAAAATATCGCTTATGCCTTCGTTCTTATTCCCCACGCAGCGTACCACCGGCGCTCCCAAAAGCTGGGCCAGCAAAGAATAGTTGATTTTGACGGCGTTTTTCTCTGCTACATCGGCCATATTAAGGGCTAGAACCAGCGGCACCCCCAATTCTTTTAATTGCAGGGTGAGATAAAGGTTGCGCTCCAGATTGGAAGCATCAAGAATATTGACTACAATATCAGGCTTTTCTTCAATGATTACTTGCCGGGCTACCACCTCGTCGGGCGAATAGGCTGAAAGACCGTAGGTCCCAGGCAAGTCAATCACAGTGATGTCATAATCTTTATATTTCACCCGGCCTTCTTTTCTTTCTACGGTTACACCGGGATAGTTGCCCACATGTTGCCGGGCGCCGGTCATAGCGTTGAATATGGTGGTTTTCCCAGCGTTGGGATTGCCGGCCAGGGCTATGACCAAATTCTTGGTTTTCATTTCGATTTCCTCCCTCCAGTTTATTCCAGGATGATGGTGTCAGCTTCTTCTTTGCGCAGAGACAAATGAAATCCCTGGCTCTTTATCTCCACCGGATCACCCAGAGGGGCGTACCGTTCCATAATCAGATCGGTGCCCGGCACCAGCCCCATATCAACGATGCGACGGCGGATGCTGCCATTGCCGGTAATGGTTTTGATGCGTCCTCTCTCCCCGGGGGAAAGTTCCTTTAATGTGCGTTTCATACCTTTCACCTCCGTAAATGCTTCAGAATTTCTTTCACTTATCCGGTCATGCCCTGACCGGTGGCCAGCCCTTTAAGATTTTTTTTGCCCGGGCGGATGCTGTTCTGGATTTATGTTTTCAATAGAAACGGTCCATTCTTTACATGAACTTGAACACTTTCCACAGCTCGCGCAAGCGTCTCCTTTACCATCGTTTTGGGAAAGGCGGATTATTTTTCTGACGTGGGCAGCAAGAATAATCAAAGCCAGCAGTCCAATGGCCAGCAGAATAAGAGTCTCCATTGATTTCACCTCCGCCTCATTGTTAGGAATAGCTAACTGCAAACATAAAAAAATAGGTTTAAAGCTTAATATGTAATTGATAATAATTATCAAGTTCATCTTAGCCGCTGGAGGGCAATTTGTCAATTGTTTTTTATTCGACCGGCATTTAATCCCCGAAAGATGTCTGAAATGAGATGAAAAGAGGCCTTTTACTGAGCAGTTATTACCGCAGTGCATACGGGCAAGCAGAGTACAACCAGGCAACCGCCCGCGGGCAGATTGCGAAATTCTGCAGTTCCTCCATGAGCCTTAACGATTTGCCGGACGATGGTAAGGCCTAAGCCATGATTTTGCAGTTCGGCGGCATTTTGCGGATGGTTCAGCCGGCTGAGCCGGTCAGGCGGGAAACCAACGCCGTTGTCGGAAACGGAAAGCGAACAATTACCCCAGCCTGCTTCCAACATTATTTTTATCGCACAGCCGTTGGGATTATGGTGAATGCTGTTTGCCATCAAATTGGCAACCGCCCGGCGCAAAAGCTCTTCATCGCCGCTGATCATAGCTTTTTGGGCGCTTTCATCTATGGTTAGGTCTATTACATAGCTATTGTCAAGTCCGCTGTTTAAAAAATCGGCGGCTACGCCGCGTAAGAGTGCAGCCAGCATCAGGGGGTTCCGGCGCAGGGGCTGCATATCATATTCCAGCTTGGAAGCAAGATTTAGGTCACTGACCAGCGTCTTTATACGTTCGCTCTGCCTGCGGATAATACCCGCCTGATCTCTTTGAACCGGCGGCAATTCGGGATCGTCCTCCAACTGGCTGGCGTAACCCATAACCAGAGAAAGGGGAGTGCGGATATCGTGGGAGACCCCGGCAATCCATGCTGTGCGGGCATGGTCCCGTTTATGGAGAGCGCTCTCCTGCTCCATTAGCCGCGTGGAAGTTTTATTGACCCCGGCGGCGAGGTCGCCGAGGAGGCCGCGGGTAGAAAGCTCCACCGGCTGCTTTTCAGCCATATTCTCAATGCCCTGGGCCAGCGGCTTCAAAGAACGAAACAGGCGCATGCCGAAAAGCAACGCCAGCAGCACGGCTGCGATACCGTTTAACAGCAAAACAGCGGGAATCCATAAGAGGGTATTGTCCATCACTTTTTGAGACATTTCAATAGGATATTTCCACGTACTTTCTTTGCTGCTGCCAAGCACAAAAAGACCGTCCGGATGACGCCAGGCAGTTACCGGATAGTCGTTTAAGTACCAACGGACAAAGCTTGCCACCTCAGCAACGCTGTAATGAAGCGGTACATCGCCGGGTAGATTTTTGCTCCAAATCACATTGCCGGCATTATCCAGCAGCATGGCCCATTGATATCGCTTTTCGATCTCCCGGCCGGCGGATTCGGAAAGGGTGTAAACGCCGCCTGATCGGGTCAGGCCGGATGCAATCTGGACAATACTATATTCCTTCGGTGCTGCTATTTTACTCGTCTGCACCGTCCATGCCGCCAACAGCGCAAAATTGATTATGAGTAGAATAAGGGCTACTCCGGCGGCCGAAAGCACATAGCGAAAGAGGATTTTCACCATGCTTTTCATTGATTATCCGCTCCCATCAGTTTATAACCCAGTCCCCGCACGGTAAGGAGAAAGCGCGGGGCCGATGGCTGGGGCTCAATCTTCTCGCGCAGGCGGCGAATATGCACCATCAGGGTATTCTCATAACCGTAGAGATCGTCGCCCCACGCCGCGCGGCATAAGCTGTCGCCGGTAACGATATTTCCCCGGTTTTCATACAGCTTTTCCAGCAGCGCATATTCCTTGGCCGTGAGGGTAAGAGCACCGGTTGGGGTTGATACCGTTCCGCTGTTAAAGTTGATTTCCGTTTCTCCTAAGCGGAAAACCGGTTTTTCCGTTTGCCTGAGCACAACCGGAAAATAGGCGCGGCTTAATACCGCCCGCAGCCTCAGCGTAAGTTCGCGAGGTAAAAACGGCTTTACGATATAATCGTCCGCCCCCAGCCCCAGACCGAGCAGACGGTTTTCATCTTCGTCACGGGCGGAAAGGAACAGTACGGGAACCGCCGATACAGCGCGGAATTCGCGCATCAGGGAAAAGCCGTCCCCGTCCGGCAAAGCAACGTCCAGAATGATGCCCTCCGGCTTCTCCGCGGCGAAGAGCCGCCGCGCATCATTGCAGCCGGCAGCAGTCACCAGCTTTCTAAAGCCGTCCCGGTTCAGAATTTCACTTACCATCCGGCGCAGCTGCGGTTCGTCGTCAACAATCAGAAGCTTGCAGTCAAAAATGTCGTTCATATGGATCACCACGCTCATTATAACGTAAATCCGGAGCTTTTATGCAAAATTAAGGTAAATGTAAGCTTGCCTACAGGCTCATTTAAGAAGCCTCGGTTATGATGTTCTCAGCTTGATCTTGATAAAAGGGGGGACATCAAAATGTCCGATATTATCACCACAACCGGCCTTTGCAAGCAGTATGGCAAGGTACTGCGGGTGAAGGATCTGGATCTTAAAGTACCGGAAGGCGTGGTTTACGGCTTTCTGGGGCCAAACGGCGCGGGCAAATCCACCACCATGAAAATGCTGCTGGGGCTGGCCCGACCAACAGCCGGAACCATCACCGTGTTCGGCAGACAGGTTGACAGCCGCAATCGGCTGGCCATACTGAAAGACGTGGGGTCTCTGATCGAATCGCCCAGTTATTACGGGCACTTGACCGGGGCAGAAAATCTGCAGATCGTCAGTACGCTCAAGGGGGTGCCGGCTAAGGATATCAGCAGGGTGCTGCAAATCGTCCGGCTGGAGAATCAAAAGGGGAAAAGGGTAGGGCAGTATTCAATGGGTATGAAGCAGCGCCTGGGGATTGCCAGCGCGCTGTTGGGCAACCCGAAGCTTTTGATTCTTGATGAGCCGACCAACGGCCTGGACCCGGCGGGCATTCAGGAAATGCGCGAGTTGATTTGCTCCTTGCCGCAACAATATGGCATGACGGTTATGGTATCCAGTCATCTGCTCAGTGAGATCGACCAGATCGCCACCTATGTAGGAATCATCAGTAGCGGTGAACTGGTTTTTCAGGAGCGTTTGTCAACCCTTCATGCCCGGAGCAGACCCAGCATCGCTGTCCGTACTCTGAATAACCAGGCGGCGGCCCTAATATTGGCCGAGCAGGGCATTTCCTGCCTAACGCAGGAGAATCACCTTTTACTGCCCCGGCTTTCCGATAACGAGCTTGCTGCTCATATTGCCGGGCTTTACGAAAGAAATATCGGGGTGGTGCGCATTGAAGAGCGGAGCAAAAGCCTTGAAGATATTTTCCTTGAGTTGACCGGAACGGCGGTGAGCTTATGATCAAGGCCTTTACCATGGAATTTCATAAAATCCGCCGCCGAAGGATATGGGCCATCGTCGCCGCCCTGATTTTCGTGCAGATGCTGTGGTCGCTGTGGGGAGTTCAAAGTATGGACGCCCACGACCTTTCCCAGGGCTGGATGTACTTTTTGTACCAGTTCCCGATCTTGAATTCCATCATGATGCCGATCATTGCGGCCGTGGTGGCGTCGCGGCTTTGTGATATTGAGCACAAGGGGCAGACGCTGAAACTGCTTGCAACCATTATGCCGGCCGGGCGTCTATTTACCGCTAAATTTTTATGCGGCGGGTTGTATATGCTCGCCACAGTTCTTCTGCAGCTTATTGTTATTGTCGCCGTGGGATGCGCGATGGGATTTGAGGGAAAGGTGCCGCTGGATAAGCTGTGCTATTATCTGCTTTTCACCACCGCCGTGAATCTGACTATTCTTCTTTTACAGCAGATCCTGTCGCTGCTGATCAAAAACCAGATGATTCCCTTTAGCATAGGTATTATCGGCAGTTTTGCCGGCCTTTTTATCCTCTATTTTCCTCAAAACCTGGCAAAATTTCTCCTTTGGGGATATTACGGTGTGCTTATGTTGGTGGGCATGGACTGGGACCGGGCGACACGGATTACGAATTTTCATTTTGTGCCGGTTGACTGGACCGGGTTTATCACTCTGCTTATCATGTTCGGCGTGATTTATAGCATAGGCCGCGCGCTGTTTATACGAAAGGAGATGTAGAATATGTTGCTTCGAACCCTCAGGGCGGAAAGGATGAAACTGAGTCACAGCCCGGTCTGGCTTGCTTTTTTGCTTCTTCCTATCCTGCCCGCAGTCATGGGCAGCTTTAATTATCTGCAAAATATCAGCATTTTACAGGATCAGTGGTATAGCCTGTGGTCGCAGCACACCATCTTCACCTGCTATTTTTTTCTTCCCGCCACCATAGGGGTTTACTGCTCCTATCTGTGCCGCCTGGAACATAGCAATTACAATTGGAATGCTGTAATGACGGCTCCGATACCGGTTTTCCATATTTATTTAGCCAAACTCCTCGCCGCAGCCGTTATGGTTCTGCTGACCCAGGCCTGGACCGGGATTTTATTCGTTATTTCCGGTAAACTCTGCGGGTTTACCTCTCCGATTCCGCCGGAACTTCCGGAATGGCTTCTGTACGGCGTAGCCGGCGGGGCTGTGATCTGCGCTCTCCAGCTCTGTATAGCGCTGGTAATCCGCAGCTTCGCCGTACCGGTAGGAATCGCGCTGATCGGCGGTATATCAGGGTTGGCGGCGCTGGCCAAAGGTTACGGGGTATGGTTTCCATATTCCCTTTTATGCCTGGGCATGCGTGCCAACAACCCCGGAGGAGGAATGCAGTGCGGCACGGAACAGTTTATTCTCAGCAGCATTTTCTATCTTGTCGTCTGCACCTTGTTTGCGGTCCTATGGCTGAAAAAAAGAGATGTGGCTACAAAGTGATTGACAAGCGTCGGTTGCAGAAGTCATCAAGGGCACAGTCTCCCGGTGATCGTAAATTTAACCCTTGGTTAACCTGCTATTGACCTAGGATTAACCTCCTGTTGATGGATGTTTGATATACTGGCTACAGATATCGTACATGCCATAGCTATTGCAACGTTAGAAAACAGGAGGATATAATGATGAAACTTACGACGAAAATGGTACTTGGATTCTCAATCATCTCTTTGGTCTTGTTAGCCATAATAGCTTCTTACAGCTATGTAAATATCAATACTCAGTTGACAGAAAAAACCGACGCCCAGGTGGAAAAAGAATTAATCACCAACTCCGCTTTGCTCAATAGCTGGCTTTTGGAAAAAGCGGAAAATCTGCAGGCCACCGCCATGATTATCGGCAATGCGGAAGAGATCAAGATTGACTATGTCCGGCATTATAAAAAGGATTCGGATATCAACGATATGTATATCGGCTTTCCCGACGGAAATATGCTGGATGGTTCGGGATGGACCCCGCCGGCTGATTTCGACGCCGCCGCCCGCGACTGGTATAAAAACGCGCAGGGAAGCCAGTCAGTGGTATTTTCTGATCCCTACATAGATGCCCAAACTAAAAAAATGGTCGTCACTCCTTCCGTTCAGATAACCAATACTAAAGGCGGGATGGCCGGCGTACTCGGAGCCGATATATTCCTGACCACTTTGCAGGACAGTGTGGCGGATATGAAGGTTTTGAACGGCAAGGGGTATGCCTTTTTAATTTACAGCAACGGAACTTCCGGCTCCTTTATTTCCCACCCCATAAAAGAGTTGGAGGAGCTGGATATCTTAAATCCGGGCGCTAAGGAAGCCGAAATCAAAGACATCGCGGCGGCTAAGGGGATGGATTTAAGTAATTTGCAGAGCATATTCAAAACTCTGACGGCGGAAGATTCCGGTATCACTACGGCTAAATTGGGGGATGAAAACAAAATCATCGCTTTTAAAAAATTGGCCGACTCCAACTGGGTACTGGGGGTAGCTGCGCCGGAAAAATTATTCTACAGTGAATTATCCGCTTTCAAGACCCAATATGCCATTCTTCTGATCATAACTTTAGGGTTGATGGGCGGATTGATCGGATGGTTCGCCCGGTTCAGGGTAGCCAAACCGGTGATGATTCTGTCGGGGTATGTGGGCAGAATGGCCGACCAGGATTTTACCGCGCCCATACCGCAGAATCTTATAAAACTGACTGATGAAATCGGCGATTTAGCCAGGTCAATGGACAAGATGCAGCAGTCCATAAAAGAAATAATTGCCGGGGTCATGCTGGAATCCGACGCTGTCCATGGCTCCGCCGTCACTGCGGATGAACATATCAACAACTTGAATTTGCAGATGGAAGATGTTTCGGCGGCTACGCAGCAGCTATCCGCCGGTATGGAAGAAACCGCCGCATCGACTGAGGAGATAAACGCCACTGCCGTTGAATTTGAGACCGCCATCGAACATATTGCCCAAAAAACCGAGCAAGGCGCCATAGCTTCCGGTCAAATCAGTCAAAGGGCGGCCAAGATAAAGCAGAACGCCTTATTTTCGGAGACCCATGCCCATGATATTTATGCCCTTACCCAGGAAAAGATGAAAGACGCCATTGAAAAATGCCGGGAGGTGGAAAAAATAAACGCCTTGTCCGATGCCATCTTGGCGATAACCTCGCAAACCAATCTGCTGGCATTGAACGCCTCTATTGAAGCCGCCCGGGCGGGTGAAGCGGGCAGGGGATTTACCGTTGTCGCCGATGAAATCAGAAAACTGGTGGAAAGCTCAAATACTACCATAAACTTGATCCAGGAGATAACCCAAAGCGTAATTGCCTCAGTTCAGAATCTGGTGGACAGCTCCGAGCAGGTGATGGAGTTTATTGACCAGCAGGTAATAAAAGATTATGAGGAAATGGTTCAAACCGGTGAGCAATACAGCCAGGACGCCGCTGGTTTCAACGAGCTGATGGAAGATTTCAACGCTACTGCTGAAGAGCTTCTGGCATCGGTCAAAAATGTGACCACCGCCATGAATGAAATCGCCTCGACTACGTCGGAAGGGGCTAACGGCACCAGCTTGATTGCCCAGAAAACCATTGATGCGGTCTTTAAAGTGAATGAAATTGTTAAACAAGCGGAGACTTCCAAGTCAAGCGCGATGAATTTAAAAAGGCTGGTGGCCCAATTCAAGATATGACGCATTTTATAAAAGATATAAAATCCACCTATCTTGCCTGCAGATATTATGATTAAGAGCATAAAATATCCCGTATCGCCCGGCAGCGATACGGGATATTGATAGATTCCCCCCCATTATCAGGCCAGCTTGGCCAATCTTTGCGCCGAAGCAGCCAGTTCCTGGGACATAGCTTCCAACTGCTGAATGTTAGCGGCTACCGATTGGGTAAGTTCGGCCTGTTTTTGCACCGTAGTCCCGGATTCATTTACCCCGCTGGTGATGACCTGAACCGATTGTTCGATATTATGCAGGATTTTTGATATCTTTTCCACTGATGTGGTGCTGTATTCCGCCAATTTGCGGACCTCAACCGCTACCACGGCAAAGCCCCTGCCGTGCTCTCCGCTGCGGGCGGCTTCAATGGCAGCGTTAAATCCGAGCAGTTTAGTCTGCTGAGCGGTAGAATTTATAATTTTGAGAACTTCTCCGGTTTCATTAATATGGGAAGAGGCGGTGCTGGCACAATCGTTCAGATTCAATCCGTTGGCCGCGATCTCCTGGGCATATCGGGCGACTTCCTCTACTACTTTTCTAACGTTTTGCATAGTTATGGAAAACTCCGCCGCCATTTGGGCCAATTTTTCCGCTTCCTGATGCAGATGGACAATCATTTCTTCTCTTGATTCTACCAGCAGCATCATCAAATTGGCCCCATGGGAATCCAGTACGGCTATTTCCTGGTTTTTGTTGTTGTAAATTATCTCCTGAACCTTGCTGTTGCCCGTTGCTTCAATGATTAAGTCCAGCGCCGGCAGGGAAAAAATTTTATTGATGTCTGCGTAAATAGGCAGGCCTATCTTCCTGGCCAGAACGATTCCCGGCGCTTCGCTGTTAGTGTCGCATATGCCCATGATTTTAACGCTCGCTATGCTGCTTAAGGCTTGTAATACCGACGTTCCTCCTCTCCCCGCACCTACTATTACAATATTAGTCATTTATTCCACCCCCCTCATAATAATCAATGATGAGGAATTCCACGCCTGAATAAAAATAACCTTTTAAGCAAATAAAAATTTTTTATAATAGGTCCTTATAATTGATATTTTGGATAAAATTGAAGAAATATGCAGGAGCAGATAACGAAAAAAAAGGCATTCCGGAGTTGAAAGCACTGCTTGGGGCTTATTTATTATCTTCATATTTTCTTCACATCTTCCTGGTAACATAAACAAAAATTAATTAAGGAGTGCGTAATATGGGAAATTAAAAAAAGGAGCCTCCTGATAAAGGGTCTGTTCCCGTTAAAAAGAAAAATAATAATATTACCATATGGGGAGCAGTGCTGGTTTTAATCGCAGCATTTTTTATTGTGCAGGGAAATAGCGGATCCGATAGGGAATCAAATACCAAAACAGCGCAGCCAGGCGGAGACCTAAAGATCATAAGCAGCGAAATAACCGATACGGCCAGCTTTATTCCCTACAATGCAGACGGAACCTATATGGAACTGATAGCGGTGAGAGCCCCGGACGGGACTGTCCGGACGTCGTTTAACACCTGCCAGGTCTGTTATGATTCCGGCAGAGGGTATTACAAACAGGAAGGTGATGAACTGGTTTGCCAAAATTGCGGTAATAGATTTAAAATAAGCCAAATTGAAAAAGAAAAGAACGGCTGCAATCCTATTCCGATTCTGGAACAAGATAAGACGGACGACGGAACCACCATTACTATATCGGAAAGTTATTTGCTGCAGAACAAAGGCTTGTTTGGTAAATGGAACTAATTTGTATAGGAGCAACAGTATGGAACGGGATCTGATTCGAAAAATTTTAAATATTGAAGGTATGACCTGCTCCGGCTGTGAAATGAGAATTGAAAACCGACTGCAAAAGATCAGCGGAGTAAAAAATGCAAAGGCAAGCTTTGTCAGTTCCACCATGGAAGTTACCTATGATCCGGAGACGGTTTCCCTGGAAAAGATTATTGCAGCCATAGAAAAATTGGATTATGCGGTTAAAAACAGACCTAATAGTGCCCCCAATGGGGAAGAAGAAAAAAGCAAAGATCAAATTCCCGTTAATCAATTGAGCGGAATCTGTATCATCCTGTTTGCCGGGTATCTGCTTATCAAAAACACCATCGGTTTTAACCATATCCCCGCCGTATCAGCAAACATGGGATACGGCATACTGTTTGCGGTCGGGCTCATGACATCGCTTCACTGCATAGCGATGTGCGGGGGAATAAATCTTTCCCAGTGTGTGTCTTACCGGTTTGGCGCAAACAATAAAATTGGTAAATGGCGGCCCAGCCTTTTATATAATGCGGGCCGGGTGATTTCCTATACGATTGTCGGAGGCATAGTCGGCGGGCTTGGCTCGGCCGTCAGTTTTTCAGGCACGGCCAAAGGAATGGTGGCAATTTTGTCCGGAATTTTCATGGTGATCATAGGGCTCAATATGCTGAATATATTCCCCCGGCTTCGAAACTTGACCCCCCGCCTGCCTAGGCTGTTCGGCAATAAAATTTATGCCGGCGACGGAAAACAGGGCCCGTTTTATATAGGTCTGCTAAACGGTCTGATGCCCTGCGGTCCGCTTCAGGCCATGCAGATTTACGCGCTGGGCACCGGCAGCATTGCCGCCGGCGCCGCTTCCATGTTCGTTTTCAGCCTGGGAACCGTTCCCCTTATGTTCGGCTTTGGGGCGGCCAGTTCCTTTTTAAGCGGCCGGTTTACCCATAAGATGATGAAAGTCAGCGCCATGCTGGTTATGGTTCTGGGATTTGTGATGCTGAACCGAGGTTTCGCGCTCTCCGGCATCAATTTGACCGATGGGATCCTTGCCAGTACGGAGGACTCGGGTCATGTGGCCAAAATAGAAGGGAATATGCAGACAGTTGCCACCAAGTTGCAATCCGGAAGCTATACGCCGATTATCGTACAGAAAGGTATCCCGGTAAAGTGGGTAATTGAAGCCGACGACAGGGCAATAAACGGCTGTAATGAAACGATAATGATTCCCAATTACAGCATTTCCAAAACCTTAGTGCCAGGTGACAATGAGATTAATTTTACCCCGGACACGGAGGGCTCTATTCCGTATTCCTGCTGGATGGGCATGATCCGCAGCAGCATCACGGTGGTCGCGGATGTGTCCGACCTATCGGCCGAGGATATTAGGCAGGGTACAGGCGGCAGCGGTACTGCATCCGGCGGTTGCTGCGGCAGCAGGCCTGCAGGCGGCGCCGGCGGATGTTGTAAATAGATTTTCAGGTGTAACATTCCGCTGAAAAGGGGACAAAAATATTTTGCCAAGGTGGTCCCCAACTCAGGGATTTTTAGGACGGTGAGATAAAATGGGGCCAGTTGCCAGACGGGTTCTGGTTGTGGATGATGAACCCAAGATAGCGGAGGTTGTAAAATCATATCTTGAACGCAAGGGCTACATCGTTTCCACGACAGCAAACGGAAAAACAGCTTATGAAGTATTTGCCAGAGAGAATCCAGCCCTGGTCATCCTTGATTGGATGCTGCCGGACTTCTCCGGCGAGGAAATTTGCAGGACGCTTCGCAGCCAATCAAAGGTACCGATCATTATGCTGACCGCTAAAGTTGAGGAAGAGAACATCCTGGAGGGATTCAGCAGCGGTGCGGATGATTATGTTACCAAACCCTTCAGTCCCAGGCAACTGGTGGCAAGGGTCGAAGCCCTCCTGCGCAGAGCTGAACTAAGCTCCCCGCAGATTCTTTCTTTTCACCATGATGAATTAACCATAGACCTGACCGGCCATATTATAAAAAAAGACGGAAAACCCGTCAGCCTGACTCCGAATGAATATAAAATCATAAGCGCCCTGGCAGCCCATCCTGAAAAAGTCTTTACCCGGGACGAATTGATTGCAATTGTCAGCGGGGACGACTTCACCGGTTTTGACCGAGTCATTGACACCCATATTAAAAATATCAGGCAGAAGATAGAGGCGGAAAGTAAAAACCCGCGTTATATTCTGACTGTTCATGGGTTCGGCTACAAATTCGGAGGCCGCTAAATATGAAATACAGC
>DHCD01000024.1:4419-6722 GCA_002398105.1 Syntrophomonas sp. UBA4911 | reverse complement strand
GCGGGTATGAACAGACCAGTTACCCGGTAATGATTGACAATACAGCTATCGGGCAGGTTGAGATAGGGTATTATGGCCCCTATTATTATACGGATAACGATATAGTTTTTTTAAATAACATCAATAAGATTCTGATTATAGTTGGTTTTTTATCTCTGATCATGGCTTTTTTACTTGGTACTTTTATGGCGAAACGGATTAGCACACCGATCTCTAAGTCTATCAAGGCCGCGGGTGAAATTGCCAAAGGCAACTTTAAGCAGAGAATAACGGAAAATTACGGCACCCGGGAAATGGCTGAACTGACGGACGCCATCAATCATCTTGCGGATTCTATGCAAAGCCAGGAGAATTTAAGGAAAAGAATGGCCGCTGATGTCGCTCATGAGCTCCGGACTCCGCTTGCCAACCTGCAGAGTTCCCTTGAAGCTATGATTGACGGCGTCTGGCCGGCGAATGAGGAGTGCCTGGAAAGCTGTCATGAAGAGATCATCCGCATCAACCGCCTGGTGGGGGATCTTGAGAAAATTGAACGGATTGAAGCCGAAACCATGGGGTTAACTTTCTCGGAATTTGATCTATCCGAACTCATAAAGCATATCGTGAAAAATTTCGAAACAGAATTTTATAAAAAGGACGTCCGGTTCAATTTTTCCGGGGAAGAAGAAATGATTACCGCTGATAAGGATAAAATCAGCCAGGTGGTGGTAAACTTAATTGCCAATGCTCTTAAATATACGCCTACCGGCGGGGGACTGGTGGAAATCCAGGTGACGGGAACGGAGCACGCAACCGAATTTATGGTAAGAGACAACGGTGAAGGCATTTCCCCCGAAGATATCCCCTATATTTTTGAACGTTTTTACCGCTCGGACAAGTCGAGAAACAGATTAACCGGAGGCTCAGGGTTGGGACTCACCATCGCCAGAGCCATTGTTGACGCCCATAATGGCGAAATCACCGTCTTCAGCGAACTCGGAAAGGGAGCGATTTTTGTCGTCTATTTACCTAAATTCAAGGAAGATTAGCTCCGGGTACTTGTCTGATGGAGTAACAGATAATGAATAGAAAAGCGGGGCATTCGGGAGCCCGAATGACCCGCTTTTCTATTCATTATAAGGATTTAACCGCATCCTCAAGCTGGATAAGCGCTTGCTGCAGAATAATTCTGGGGCAGGCGATATTAACCCGCTGAAACCCTTCGCCGCCGGCTCCGAACATGGTGCCCGAGTCCAGCCACAGCTGCGCGCGGTTTACGATCAGATCTTCCAGTTTTTGGCTATCAAGCCCGAGCCCGCTGCAGTCAAGCCATGCAAGGTAGGTGCCTTCCGGCTCCACCAGTCTGATTGATGGCAGTTTTTCTTGGAGAAAGCCGCTTAAAAAATTCAGGTTGCCGGCAAGATATTCCTTCAGCTGGGCGAGCCATTCGCCCCCCTTTGCATAAGCCGCCCGGCATGCCGCGATCCCCATGGTATTCATCTGACTGTAGCCGCTGCGAGCAATTTCCTGTCTGAATTTGCTTCGGATATCCCCGCTGGCAATAAAGATATTGGAAATCTGCAGGCCTGCAAGATTGAAGGTCTTGCTCGGCGCCGTGCAGGTGACGGCAATTTTCGAAAATTCAGGTTTTACATCGGCAAATACAAGGTGCCGATAACCCTGGTAAGTAAAATCAGCGTGGATTTCATCGGATATAACGATCACACCATGTTTCAGGCAAATATCACCTAAACGGATCAGCTCTTCTCTGGTCCAAACCCTGCCGACCGGGTTGTGCGGGCTGCATAGGATAAAAAGCTTCACATGGTTTTTAATAACTTTCTCTTCCAAGTCCTCAAAATCAATCCTGTACTTTCCCTGGGAATAAATAAGCTGATTGACTGCCAGCTTCCGCTGGTTGACCAAAACCGATCTGGAAAAAGGATAGTAGACCGGCTGCTGCACAAGGACCGCATCTCCTTTTGCGGTCAGGGCGCGGATGGCAGTGCTGATAGCATATACAACACCGGGCGTTTTCACCAGCCATTCGGGCTGAATCTTCCAGTGGAAACGGCTGGAAAACCAATGCTGCAAAACCTCAAAATAATCTCTTTTAGTCTCCGAGTAGCCGAAGATCCCATGCTGGCTCTTATCGACCAGGGCGTCAATCACACATGCAGGAGTCTTAAAATCCATGTCGGCAACCCAGAGCGGAAGGATCTCCTCAGGCTTCTCTCGCTCTTTGGCAAAGTCGTATTTCAGCGAATCGGTGTTGCGGCGGTCAATAATTTCATCAAAATTATATTGCAAAGCTATTCCTCCAA
>DHCD01000024.1:1975-4215 GCA_002398105.1 Syntrophomonas sp. UBA4911 | reverse complement strand
GCTAAATGAAAAACATGAATCCCTGGTCAGCTTTATGTTTTTCGGCTTCGGTTATCAAATCATATAATGTTATTTGCCCCAAAGTGTTTCTAACCGCCCTGTCAAGGGCATCAAATACAGAAAACCGCATGGCTGCCTCAAATTCCGGGGCTTTACTCTGCACCGTTTCTTCTGTCGGTTCGAAAAGAGAAAACTCGACAGCTTTTAAAACCTCCAAAACAGTTATCTGACTGGGCATTCGGGCCAGCTGATATCCGCCCTGGGCTCCTTTAATGGAATTTACAATGCCCCCTCTTTTCAAAAGAGAAAAAACCTGTTCCAGATAGATTTTAGATATACCAAGCTTTTCAGAGATACTGATCACGGTAATATTTTCACCATTGCTGTAATTTTCGGCCATGCTGATAGTGGCGGCCAACGCGTAGCGTCCTTTCGCTGATATTCTCATATAATTCAGCCGTCCTTTGCAAATCATTAAAACTAATCCATACTTAAAATATATGTTTGATATTATTTTAAAATCAGGCAGTTGTCAATAACCTAGTAATCATATATATATTATAAAAAACTATTGACAAAATAAACTATGGGTAATACGATGATAATGTCATATTAAACATATATGAATTATGAATAAAATAATATTATAAAATGGAGGCTATATTATGGCAAAAGTTTCTAAGAACCTGACCGATCTGATCGGGAAAACCCCGCTTCTCGAGCTGACTAACTACGGGAAAAAACATGATTTGAAAGCAACCATTGTTGCTAAACTGGAGTATTTCAATCCTGCAGGAAGCGTAAAAGACAGGATCGCCAAATCAATGATTGACGACGCTGAAGCCAGGGGACTTTTAAAACCAGACTCGGTTATTATCGAACCAACCAGTGGAAACACCGGTATCGGCCTGGCCTCCGTGGCGGCGGCGCGCGGCTACCGCATCATCCTGACCATGCCCGACACCATGAGCATTGAACGCCGTAATCTGTTAAAAGCCTATGGAGCGGAGCTCGTGCTTACCGAAGGCTCAAAGGGCATGAAAGGCGCCATTGCCAGAGCAGACGAACTCGCTCAGGAAATTCCAAATGCCTTTATCCCCGGTCAGTTCGTAAACCCGGCGAACCCTGCCGTGCATAAAGCTACAACCGGGCCTGAAATCTGGGAGGACACCGATGGCAAGGTAGACTTTTTTGTTTCCGGAATCGGCACGGGAGGCACCATTACAGGAGCCGGAGAATTCCTGAAATCCAAGAATCCGAACATTAAAGTGATCGCCGTCGAACCAGCCAGTTCTCCAGTGCTTTCAAAAGGGACGCCTGGTCCTCATAAGATCCAGGGCATTGGCGCGGGCTTCGTGCCTGAAGTCCTCAATACCGAGATCTATGATGAAATCATTGCCGTAGAAAACGACGATGCTTTTGCGGCGGGCAGAGAACTTTCCCAAACCGAGGGCTTGCTGGTAGGTATTTCCTCCGGCGCCGCACTTTGGGCGGGAACTCAACTGGCGGAACGTCCGGAGAATGCCGGTAAGACCATTGTCGTTTTACTGCCGGATACCGGTGAACGCTATCTATCCACTCCACTTTTTTCCGAGTAGGAGTTGATGCGAAAAAATAAGCTCTGAGCGCCGGATCAAGCTGTATATAGAGATAGGCCCTGGCAGGGTCGAGGTTTACTGAATCGCCTTGAATCCATATTATTCATATAGTAAAATGGAAAACAGGATGGTGATTTAATGAAAATATCGACTAAAGGGCGCTATGCTTTACGCTTAATGCTGGATCTGGCGCTAAATAGTAAAAATGGCTATATTACCATTAAAAGTATCGCTGAGCGGCAAGCAATATCGGACAAATATTTGGAACAGATTATTACTGTCCTGAATAGAGCGGGTTTTGTAAAAAGCACCCGTGGGGCCCAGGGCGGATATAAGCTGGCCAAACCGGCGGAGGAATATACGGTAGGCATGATCCTGAGGTTGATTGAAGGCAACCTTGTTCCGGTTGCATGCATGGAGGACGAGCCCAATCAATGTCCGCGCTGTGATATTTGCGTTACTCTTGATGTCTGGAAGCAGCTTGACGAGGCCATCAGCAGCGTAATTGACCACATAACCCTTGCCGATTTGGCAAAAAAACAGCAAGCTAAACTTTTAACAGCGAAAGAGCATTCCGGCTATGTTATTTAAAAAAGTTAACCAACCCCTCTTGACTTTTTTCCTAAGAGGGGTTATTTTTAA
>DHCD01000024.1:0-1706 GCA_002398105.1 Syntrophomonas sp. UBA4911 | reverse complement strand
CCGCAACCGACGCGAGAGCTGTTCCTATTTACCAAACCTCGTCATATGTCTTCGCGGATTCTGCGCAAGCGGCCGGCCGTTTCGGACTGACCGAAGGAGGAAATATTTACTCGCGCATCATGAACCCGACTTCCGACATTTTTGAAAAGCGTATCGCGGCCCTTGAAGGCGGAGTTGGAGCACTGGCAACTGCGAGCGGAGCTGCGGCCGTCACTTATGCGATTCAGAATATTGCTAATGCGGGGGACCATATTGTTTCCGCCAACACGCTTTATGGCGGTACTTATAACCTTTTTGCCCATACTCTCAAAGATTTCGGGATCGACGTGACTTTTGTGGATCCTGATGTGGAAGGTAGTTTTGAACAGGCGATCCGGCCTAATACCAAGGCCCTTTTTTTTGAAACCCTGGGCAATCCTAATTCCAGCCTCATCGACATAGAAGCTGTGGCCGATCTCGCTCATAAAAACGGAATTCCTCTTATCATCGACAATACTTTTGCCACCCCTTATCTGCTCCGCCCGTTTGAATACGGAGCCGATGTGGTGGTACATTCCGCCACCAAATTTATCGGCGGGCACGGCACTTCCATCGGCGGTGTCCTGGTCGACGGCGGTAAATTTGACTGGGCGGCATCGGGAAAATTCCCCGGGCTTTCCGAGCCGAATCCCAGTTATCACGGTGTGCGCTTTACCGAAGCAGCCGGTGCGGCCGCCTACATTACCAAAGCGCGGGTAATTCTTCTTCGGGATACGGGCGCTGCTTTAAGCCCTTTTAACTCCTTCCTGTTTTTACAGGGGCTGGAGACGCTTTCTCTTCGGGTCGAACGCCATGTGGAGAATACGCTCAAGGTTATTGATTTTTTAAAGAACCATCCTCAAGTGGAAAAAGTCAACCATCCTTCTCTTCCCGAGAGTCCCTACCATGAACTGTATCAGAGATACTTTCCCCAGGGCGGCGGTTCGATTTTTACCTTTGAGATCAAGGGCGGGGCAGATGAAGCCAAAGCCTTTATTGACCGTCTGCAGATATTCTCTCTGCTGGCCAATGTAGCCGACGTCAAATCGCTGGTTATCCACCCGGGCAGTACCACGCATTCCCAAATGAGTGAAGAAGAATTGCTGGATTCCGGGATTAAGCCGAACACCATCCGTCTGTCCATCGGTACTGAGCATAGTGACGACTTGATTTACGATCTGGAGCAGGCGTTTTAAAACGGGATTATTGTTTACCGACACATTTTAAGACGCTGCAGCAAAAATAAAACATCATTAGCAGGTGAATAATATGAGTGAAGCAATAAATCGAGAAAAAGCATGGCAGCTTTTGCTAAAATACAATCAGGATCCTTTCCATATTCAACACGCTTTGACCGTAGAAGGCGTTATGAAGTGGTATGCCGAAGATCTGGGCTATGGAGATAATGCAGAATATTGGGGCATCGTAGGCCTTTTGCATGACATTGATTTTGAACAGTATCCGGACGCTCATTGCCTCAAAGCCCCCGATCTGCTTCGAGACGGAGGATTTGGCGAGGATATTGTTCATGCGGTTTGCAGCCACGGCTATGAACTAACCGTGGATATAAAGCCGGAACATGTAATGGAAAAGGTGCTGTATGCGGTGGATGAACTGACCGGTCTGATTGGGGCGGTCACGATTCTGCGTCCGTCCCAAAGCGTCCAGGATCTGGAGACAAAATCGGT
>DHCD01000068.1:2204-3563 GCA_002398105.1 Syntrophomonas sp. UBA4911 | reverse complement strand
GGAAGAAGCGGACCATGCCCGGACCCGTAAGGATTTATTCCGTCTTGCCGCACGGTGCGGCTTGATTCGCGATCCTTTGACCTGGTTTGCTTATGCTGAGGCTCGCAATTTGTCAGTGCACACATACAACCAAAAAGAAGCCGACGCGGTATATTCTCTGATAGAGCCATTCGTGCGTGATGCCCGTTATTTATTGGAGAGATTGAGGGAAACCAATGATTGATATTGAAACCAAGTATCTGGAAATGATAAAAAGCATCTTATACCAACATATACCTGAATACGAAGTGTGGATCTTTGGCTCTCGGGTTAGAGGCCAGGCCTATAGGTATTCGGACATTGATTTAGTACTCATTGGCAAAGAAAAACTTGATTTGCATCGTCTGGAGGCACTAAGAGATGATTTCTCCGAATCTGATTTACCTTTTATGGTAGATGTGCTGGATTGGCATGACATTTCTGATTCTTTTCGGCAGGCAATTCTTAGACGATATGAAATTTTGGCGCCGGCGGAAGCACCGCTTGGCAAGAGGTGATAGAACGGCCAATATATAGGTTAAGAATAAGTCCGGGGACAGTTAGAATCGTCAAGTAAATTACCTATTCGGCAACGATTCTGTTCCGGAAGACCAGTTCCAGGTCAATTTCCAGATCGGGAAGGATTCCCGGGCTGATTCGGTCCTTGCTCTGGTAAGTGCCGGTTTTTTCATATTTCATATCTTCGTTCAATTGATAAACTTCCACCGCTTCTTCCCCTATGAATACAACCCAGTATTCTTTTACCCCGCTGCGTTCATATAGGTTGAATTTTTCGTTGAGATCCTTTTTGGCAGTTGAATAGGACAGTATTTCAATGATAAGGTCAGGGGCTCCCTTGCAGCCGCGTTTATCTATCTTGGTCCGGTCGCAGATTACGACCAGATCAGGTTGTACTACATTTATTATATCTTCTTCTTTTTCATCTCCCAGGGGCAGACGCACGTCAAAAGGAGCCGAGAAGACCTCGCAGTTTTTTCCTTGAAGGTAAGTTGCCAATTGACGGCCGATTTCCATAGATAATCTTTGGTGCTCCGGAGAAGGAGCCGGGCTCATTAAATAAGGTACGCCGCTTATTATTTCCCACCGCTCCTCATCCGACCATTTGAGATAATCGCCATACGTGAAAGTCTCTTTTCGCGTTTCAAAAGGGATGTTCAAAACAGCCGCCTCCCTATCCTGGCGAACCGGATAACCGCCTTTAAGATAATTATAAGTGGCGGATATTAGAAAAAGCAAGTGACCGAATTGCATTTTATTTCCAGATACACATTGCTAACTTCTTTCCCTGAGCCCTATGTCCACAATATGCGAATCTCTTAT
>DHCD01000068.1:0-1957 GCA_002398105.1 Syntrophomonas sp. UBA4911 | reverse complement strand
ATACGATATAGCAAGGGGGTATTATTATGTTTGGCGTGGTTGAGGAAGTAAAAGTGGGGGTTAAAAGTCAAGTAGTAATTCCGGCTCGGATCCGTGAGGATGCCCAGGTAAGACCTGGCGATATTTTAATCATGACCAGCGACAGAAATGGCCGTATATCAATTATGAAAAAACCAGAGAATTGGGCATCAGCTGCTTATGGGTGCTGCCAGGATGCCTGGGGGGATAAACCGCTGGAGTACTTGCAGAAGGAACGGGAAGCAGCATGGGAATAGAAAGCTTTCTGCAAAATAACAAATGTATAGCTTTAGATACAAATGTATTTATTGCTTTGTTTGCCCGGGAAGTTTTAGGTAAAAAGGTAGTTCCTTTGATTGATGCTGCCGCCAATCAAGGGAAATTGGAGCTTATAGCTTCTGTCCTGGCGTTTGCGGAATGTGCTGTCAAGCCATACCGAGAGGGAAACTGGATGGCATTAGATCAAATCAAGCTTATGTTTCAAATGCCGCATTTAAGGGTGTACCCGGTTGATGACCGGGTAGCCGAGGAGGCGGCTCGAATCAGAGCAGTTTATAAATTCAAAATGCCGGATGCCATTCACCTTGCTACAGCAATTACTCAACGGGCAGATGTATTTTTGACCAATGATTATCAACTTGTCACCATTAAAGAAATACCGGTAATAAAAATGGAAGATTTGTAGGCGCATAAAGGGGAAAAATATAATTAGCATTCAAATTAATTTTCCATTGAAGAACCAGAAATTAAAGGAGAAGCCCCTACATGTAGGCTTGATTAAAAAGCTGCTTGGGGCTTTTTTATTTTCTAAACCAATTACAATAAAAACAAATAGTGAAGAGAATATTGACAAAAAGTGTTTACATAAATTATAACTGATGCTAATATTTATTTAGATTGGTTGTAATTGTTTTAAAAGGGGCGGGATGGCTGCTATGGATCAATGGGATATGGACAAAAATAAGCTTATAAGCATTAATCGCCAGTGGCTGGAGCAAAAATACCGGGAACTGAAAGAGCGGGAGAAAAAGATAAAACAGCTGGCGGAGGAATGTCGGCTGATTCGTCTGGAAATGGATCCCCTGGAACAATGGCTGGTGCAGATGGAGGGACAGGAGATAGTGGACGAATTGAAATCCTCTGGGGCCGAGCCGGTCCCAGAACCGGCAGATGAAGCTCAAGCCGGAGGAGCAGCAGCGGATGAAAGCGAGCCGGGGATCGAATTGAAGGGCGACTCCTTGCGCAATGAGGTAATGGCGCTTTTGCGGCGGGCTTATCCCGGGATGCTGTATTACCGGGAAATACTGCAATGCCTGGAGGATATGGGCTACCGGGTGGGAGGAAAAGATCCGGGATTGAACCTTATAGCCCACATTTCCACTGATAAACGTATAATCCGGGGAAATAAACGCGGCATGTACGGCCTGAGTGAAAACTTTGCCCGGGAACTGAATTTGATTAAGGAATGAGGACTGATCCGGCAGGGAGCGTTAATAATAAATAACCACAGATTATACAGATTATCACAGATTTATTAATACGAAAACAGACGCAGATCGACCAGATTCATTATAAAAAAACAGACGCGGAGCCTGCGGAATCTCTGGGAAATACGCGGAATTTATTAAAGTTTTCTTCCGCGTTCTTCCTTATAAATTCCCTGAATTCCGCGTCAAGAAAAATAGCAGAACTGTTGGAGTATTTTTATTTTTGGTTGTGGCCCCCCAGCCATGACTTAATGGGGATAAAGGGGGAGGGGTAATGTGGATTACATAAAGGTGGAACAGATTCGGGACCAGGTCATAGCCATACGGCCGATATATTCGGATGAAGGGGACGTCAGCGAGATAATCGCCCGGAGCGGGGAAGTTCTGCTGGACCGGCGTAAGATCAGGTCAGTGCTGAAAGGGCTGCTGCACAGCTATGGCCTGGATATAAA
>DHCD01000066.1:53657-65199 GCA_002398105.1 Syntrophomonas sp. UBA4911 | reverse complement strand
AAGGGCTGGATACGCTCGTGCCTGGTTCTGTAACTTACCCGGTTGGCAATCAGCCGGGTGGTGGAATCCATAATCTTGACCAGTTCCACCAGATCGTTCTCCCGCAGGGTTTGCCCGGTTGATACAATATCCACTATGGTGTCGGAAATACCCATTATCGGCGCCAGTTCCACATTGCCATGCAGCTTGATTATCTCCACCTGCAGACCCTGGCTGCGGAAAAACCGTTCCGCCACCGCCGGGAACTTGGTCGCCACTCGCTTATAGTTCAGGTCTTTGAGCCTGATATCTTTCATCCCGGCCGGTACCGCTACCACAAACCGGCAGTATCCGTATTGCAGGTCCGCCATTTCAAATACATCCCGAGCCTGCTCTACAATAACATCTTTGCCTACTATACCAAGATCGGCCGCCCCCTGTTCCACGTAAGTGGGTACATCGGTAGGCCGGCACATAATGTATTTTAGAGCGGCCTCTTCATAGCTGAATACCATGTTGCGGCTGTCCGGGTCTATGCCCGCAACCGGCAGTCCCGCCTTCTGCAGCAGCTTGACCGTGGGTTTGAGCAGTGTCCCCTTGGACAGGGCTATGGTTAAATAATCCTGTTGCACAGCATTCTCCTCCGTAAAATAATCTGGGCCCGGTTAATCCAAATAAAGCAGTATACAGTTTTCTCTGGCCTGGGCTATCTGCTCCAAATCTTCTCTGCTATTGCCCTCAATATCCATTTCAACCACATAACCCTCTTCTCTCAGCTTCCCCGCCTTATCTATCAGGGTCTGAAAGTCGCGGCCTCCCAGCAAATAGCGCTGCGGCTCGCTGTCACGGTTTTTCAAAACCAGAGCCAGGCGATCCATTCCCAGGGAAAAGCCGGTAGCAGGCCGGGGGAATCCGAATTTGCCCATAAGGTTATCATAGCGGCCTCCCCCCAGCAAACCATAGCCCAGATCCGGCGAGTATCCCTCGAAAACGATACCGGTGTAATAATCCAGGCCTCTTAATACCCCCATATCCAGTACAATTTTATCCTGAACCCCGCATATTTTCAGGGCATCATAGGTTTTAAGCAGTTCATTTACAGCCGTGGCCGCATTACGATTCTTCTCCGCCCAGGGGATTTTGCTCAAAACCTCCAGCCCTCCGTGCAGCACCGGCAGGGCGGCAATGGTATCTTTAAGTCCGTCGTCAATTGCCACTTTTTCCAGCACCCGGGCTAATTCCACCAGGTCTTTGCTCTCCACCAGGCTCCGGATCAGTAATCTTTCTTCCGGATCCATGCCGCTGTCTTCCAAGAGGCTGTTGAATATCCCTATCTGGTTGAGGCTGAGCTTAAAATTATCAAGTCCGATGTCCTGCAATACCCGCACCGCCATGGTAATTATTTCGGAATCGGCCCCTACTCCGGAAGCTCCCAGAAGTTCTACCCCCAGTTGCCAGAATTCACGGTACTGGGCCAGATGAGGCTCAACATGGCGGAAGACATTGGCCTGATAAAACAGGCGCTGGGGGAAAAGGGCATCCTGCATATGAGTTGCAGCCAGACGGGCAATGGATACCGTTATCTCCGGGCGCAGGGAGAGTATACCCCCTTCCCGGTCCATAAACAGAAACAGTTCCCGGCGTATGTTGCCCCCGGCTCCGTTTTCTACTACTTCCAGGTATTCAAAGGTAGGGGTTATTACCTCTTCATAACCGTAACTATGAAAAAGCCGGCCGGCTTTTTTCTCAATACTGCGCATCATTTTGACTTCGGCAGGGAGCAAATCCCTTAATCCTTTGGGTATTTCTCTATTGCTCATGGTCTTTCTCCTCGTCCATATTCTCCAACACCCGTTTATAACCATCCGCGCCATAATTCAGGCACCGCTTGACCCTGCTGATGGTGGCCGTACTGGCTCCCGTACTGCCGGCAATGGTATTATAGGTGATATCCTGGGAGAGAAGCCGGGCTACCTGTAAACGCTGAGCCATGGCCTTGATTTCACTGATAGTGCATAGATCATCCAGCAGACGGCAGGCATCCTCCTCACTGCTCAGAGTCAGTAAAGCCTTTACCAGTATATCGGTGTTCTCGTCCTGCCAATTGGGTTTAAAAGTCAAGCGTATTCCTCCCTTGCCGCTATAACAGCTTATACCCGTTGATAACCAGCTCAAATTCGCACTGTAAATATTCAGCCGCCCGGCGGGACATAAGCATTTTGGTCAAAAATATCTCAAAATATTCCATTACCGAGCAGACATTAGTATCTATCTCAATTTTCATGGTTATTACCCGCTTTTGAGCATCTACCACCAATTCCGAACTGGTAACGGCATAATTGACCCGATCCCGGGGAGTGAAAACCGCCATATCCCGTTTACGTACCCGGGATCGGTGCACATCGGATTTATCAGCCAGGATCAGGGCCGCAGCCACATTATTGACACTGTTTCCCCGGGCCTGTTCCTCATGATTGCCTATAGCTCCTATGATAGTGGCTATCTCTCCCGGATCCATATCCATCTCCAGCAAGATATTAAAGGCCAGCAACGCCCCTGACATGCCGTGCCCGTAGCGATTGACCAGATTGCCGATATCATGCAGAAAACCGGCAATAGCCCCCAACTCCGCTTCCCTTTCCGAATACCCCAAGGCAGTAAGCAGATGACGACATAAGCGGGAAGTCAAATCGGCATGATGAGTATCATGTTCTATAGCTCCGATATTACCTATATAATCGTTCCCGATCTGCATATACTCTTTGACTATAGGATTAGCCTTCACCATATCCAGTGTTACCACTGTATTTCCTCCCCCCGGAAGTTATTCCCCCAGACCAGCTCTTTCAAAATCATCCTCTTCGGGCTAAAGCCTTCCGCCCTATATCACGGCGATAATGCATCCCGGCAAATGATATCTTCTTTAACTCGGAATAAACCCGGCTTACCGCTTCGTCCGGATTGGCTCCCCGACTGACCACAGCCAGTACTCTTCCCCCATCGGTAAATAACTGTCCATCCCCGATAATGGTGCCGGCATGAAAAACGATGGTGTCAGCATCCAGGTCATTCAGGCCGGTGATCAGCTTACCTTTTTCATAAGGTCCCGGATAACCTGCCGAGGCCATAACTACACAGACGCAGCTGCCTTTTTCCAGATTCGCCTTATAATGCGCCAACCGGCCCTCGACCGCCGCTTCGAACAGAGGCAATATATCCCCTTTAATCATGGGCATGATCACCTGGGTCTCGGGATCACCGAAGCGGGCATTGAATTCCAGCACTTTGGGTCCGTCGGCGGTAATCATCAGACCTACATACAGTACCCCCTGGTAAGGACAGCCTTCAGCAATCATAGCCCGAAGAACCGGTTCCACAATAGTTTCCTCGACTTCCTGATGAAGTTCACGGGTATAAATGGGAGGGTTGACATAGGCCCCCATACCTCCGGTGTTAGGCCCCTGGTCGTCATCAAAAACCTGTTTATGGTCCTGAGCGGAAATAAGGGATACAAAATCCTGCCCATCGCTTATAATAAACAAGCTGACCTCCTCCCCATAAAGACATTCCTCAATAACCACCCGGTCTCCGGCTTCCCCCAAGCTGTGCTCCAGCATGATACTTTCCAGAGCTTGATCAGCCTCTTGCTCACTGCGGGCCACTACTACCCCTTTGCCTGCCGCCAGACCGTCTGCTTTTATCACTACCGCTTTACCCTGATCGGTGTAGCTCCGGACCCGGGAACTGGCTTTTTCCACATCCTGATATACATCGAACCGGGCGGTAGGTATACGGTATTTTTTCAGCAGCTCTTTGGTGAAAACCTTGCTGCCTTCCAGGCGCGCGGCGGCAGCCGTCGGTCCAAATATTTTCAGGCCCCGGGCCTGGAATTTATCAACTATTCCGGCCATAAGGGGAACCTCCGGCCCCACTATGGTCAGATCTATGCCTGCACCGACGGCAAAGCTGAGCAACTTATCTATATCATCAGCCGGGATGTCTATACATTCAGCCAATGATGCCATCCCCGCATTGCCGGGGGCAGCATATATTTTTTCTATCTGCGGACTCTGGGCCAGTTTCCAAACCAGAGCGTGTTCCCGCCCTCCCTGACCTATAACCAGTAGTTTTTTACCCATTAATATCCTACCTCCGGAAAATATTGATTAGTGTCTGAAGTGTCTTACTCCGGTGAATACCATGGCAATACCATGGCGGTTGCACTCCTCAATACTCTCTTCATCGCGGATGGAGCCGCCCGGCTGGATTATGGCGGTGATGCCGGACTGAGCTGCCATTTCCACCGTATCCTTGAAGGGGAAGAAGGCATCGGAAGCCATTACCGCGCCCCGGGCCTGGTCTCCGGCTTGTTTCAGGGCAATGGCGGCAGAACCTACCCGGTTCATCTGCCCGGCTCCGACTCCTAAGCTCATACCATCCCGGGCCACCACTATGGCATTGGATTTTACATGCTTTACTATTTTCCAGGCGAAAGCCAGTTCCTTAAGCTGTTCCGGGCTGGGAGCAGCCTCGGTTACTACCTGCAGTTTATCCGGCTCCATTGCATCCAGGTCCTTTTCCTGAATGACAAAACCGCCGCTTACGGTTTTTACCGTCAGCTCCTGATTTTTCTGGAGCGGGAGTTCCAGCACCCGCAGATTCTTTTTGTTCTGCATAATTTTTAAGGCCTCGTCATCATAAGCGGGAGCGATAATAACTTCCATAAACGGCTCGCTGGCCTTACGGGCAGTGGCCGCGTCGACCCTGCGGTTAAAGGCAATGATACCGCCGTAAGCGGATACCGAATCGGCGGCAAAGGCCCGGGTGAAGGCCTCCTCCAGAGTATTGGCCACAGCCGTTCCGCAGGGATTGGTATGTTTTATGATTACACAGGCAGGGTCACTGAATTCTTTTACCAGTTCCCAGGCGGCCTCGGTATCAATTATGTTATTGTAGGATAATTCCTTACCGTTCAATACTCTGGCATCGGCCAGACCGTCGCCTGGATTCATATTGCGGTAAAAACAGGCTTTCTGGTGGGGGTTTTCCCCGTAACGCAATTCGTATACTTTTTCACCGGCGAGAATAAAATTGTCATTGAAATAGCTGTTATTCAAACCCGACAGATAGCCGGCTATCATGGAATCATAGGCCGCAGTGTGGCTGAATGCCTCCAATGCCAGTTTACGCCGCATCTCCAGGCTCACTCCGCCCTTTTTCAGTTCTTCCAGCACCAGCGGGTAATGCTCAGGTTTGACTACAATAACCACATCCTGGTGATTCTTGGCCGCTGAACGTACCATGCTGGGACCGCCGATATCAATATTCTCTATAGCTTCCTCTACGGTTACTCCCGGCTTTGATATTGTTTGCCGGAAAGGATACAGGTTTACCGCCACCACATCAATCGGGGCAATCTGGTTTTCCTGCAATTGCTGCATATGCCGGGGTACATCCCGCCGAGCCAATATCCCCCCATGGATTCCCGGATGCAGGGTCTTGACCCGGCCGTCCATTATCTCGGGAAAACCGGTGATATCGGCCACCGGTTTGACCGCAATCCCTGCTTCCTGCAGAGTGCGATAGGTTCCTCCGGTGGAGATTATTTCGTAGCCCAGTTCTTCCAGACACCGGGCAAATTCCACCACCCCGTCTTTGTCCGATACACTGATAAGAGCCCGTTTCATTTATGCAACCTCCTTTTTATTAATAGCACCCAAATGCAATGGGTGGCTTTAAAATTATTATCAAGCTTGATCCTTTATGAGTAAATAGACGCAGATCAAAGCTGATTTGAAAGTATAACAGCTTTGTTTGGATGTATAAATATGCAGGAGCCGTCAGACGGAACCTGGTTGCAACACCCTGCGAAGGCGAAGCGGCGGAAGGGGGCGAGCCCCACGGATGGGGCACGAGTGACACTGAGCACGGATGCGAATTGGAACGTCCCCCTTCAGACGCGAGACAAGCAGTTGGTGTTGCCCAGGTGGAGTCTTGGCGTTGAAATATTTATGCATCCAAACTCCACGTTATAACTAATGATTTCTACCTTTCATAGGGCGGTTGCCTGCCTATGCCCTATGTATGGGTATGGCCCCCGGCCATGGGAGGAGTAATGAGTACTTTCCTGCCGTCAATGTACACCCGGCCCTGGGCCAGCAATTGGAGGGAACGCCAGTAAATTTTATGTTCCTCCCCCAGTATACGGTCAGCCAGGGTGTCGCCGGTGTCGTCCGGCAGTACCGGCACCACTGCCTGCATGATTATAGGTCCGGTATCCATACCCTTATCTACTATATGTACGGTACAGCCGCTGAATTTCACTCCGTAGTCCACCGCCTGCTGCTGGGCATGGAGGCCGGGAAATGAAGGCAGTAAAGCCGGATGGATATTAAGTATCCGGTTTTTATAGGCATCCAGCAATATTCTTCCCACCAGCCGCATATAGCCGGCCAATACCACCACGGTGACCTGATGAGCTTTTAATACCCGTACCAGCTCGGTTTCATATTCATCGCGGCTGCCAAAGGCACGGGGATCAATAAAAACGGCGTCTATGCCCTGAGCTTTCGCTTTTTCCAGAACGGGCGCGGATTCTAAATCACTGATCAATACCTTTATATCCGCATCAAGGTCGCCGCGCTTTATGGCCCGGCCCAGGGCATCGAAATTACTCCCCCGGCCCGAAGCCAGTATAGCCAGTCGTAAACGCCCGGGTGCTATAACCTGTATCATTTTATTATTACCCCTTCCAGGTCTCTGCTCACCCTTCCTATTACTATAGTCTTTTCCCCTTTACTATGCAAGCACTTTAAAGCTTTATCATAGTAATGTGGTGCAAGAGCCAGAACAAAACCGATACCCATGTTGAAGGTTCTGAACATCTCTCCCCGGGGGACCTGCCCCAGCTCGGCAATCAGGTTGAATATAGCCGGAATCTCAATAGCGCTGCCGTCAATTTCCGCCCCTAATCCTGCGGGCAGTATCCGGGCCAGATTTTCCCCCAAGCCTCCTCCGGTGATATGGGCCATGCCTCTTACCTCCACCTCTTCCAGCAGAGCCAGAACGGTTTTAACATAAATCCGGGTAGGCGTAAGCAACGCCTCTCCCAGGTTAGTACCCAGCTGCGGCACAAAACTGTCCGCCTTTAAACCGACTTTTTCCAGCAGCACTTTCCGGGCCAGGGAATAGCCGTTGGAGTGCAAGCCGGAAGACGGCAGGCCTATCAACAGGTCGCCGTCTTCTATGCTGCTGCCGTTTATAAGCCGGGAGCGCTCTACTATTCCCACCGCAAAACCGGCCAGGTCGTATTCATCCTCCCGGTAAAATCCGGGCATTTCTGCCGTTTCACCGCCAATCAAGGCACAGCCTGCCTGAACGCAGCCCTGGCTTACACCTTTGACCAAAGCTTCCACCAGAGCCGGTTCCAGCTTGCCCAGAGCGATATAGTCCAGAAAAAACAAAGGCTCGGCGCCGTGGGCCATAATATCGTTGACGCACATGGCTACCAGGTCTATACCTACACTATCATGTATCCCCATCATCTGAGCAACTTTAAGCTTGGTTCCTACCCCATCCGTACCGGAAACCAATACCGGTTCCTTATACTTTAGATTATCAAGCGCGAAGAAGCCTCCAAAAGAGCCTATATCCGCCAGTACTTCCGGTCTTTTGGTCATTTTTACCCATTTTTTTATCATGTCTATCGACTGGTTGGCGGCGTCGATATCGACCCCCGCGTCCTTATAACTCATGCCCTCGTTATTCATAAAATCAAACCTCCACAGATTCTGCCGGTATGGGATAACTGCCGCTGAAACAGGCATCACAGAAGAAAGGATAGCTTTTTTGCAGAGCGTCCCGCATTCCTTCCCGGCTGATGTAGTGCAGGCTGTCGGCCCCTATGAAATCGCAGATTTGGTCGGTATCCATATTGTTGGCGATAAGCTCTTCCCGCCGGGAAGTATCTATACCATAATAACAGGGATATTTGGTAGGAGGCGAGGCCACCACCATGTGCACCTGGCTGGCGCCTGCATTGCGCAGCATCTGTACTATTTGCTTGCTGGTAGTACCCCGCACTATGGAATCGTCCACCATAATTATGCGCTTGCCCCGTACCACTTCTTCAATCGCATTCAGCTTTAATTGCACCCCCAGTTCCCGCATCTGCTGAGTAGGCTGAATAAAGGTGCGTCCCACATAACGATTTTTCATCAGGCCTTCTTCAAAAGGCAAGTCGGCCTCTTCCGCATATCCCAGCGCTGCCGAGGTTCCGGAATCAGGCACGGAAATAACTAAATCCGCGTCAATCCCGCATTCCCGGGCGAGCTGACGCCCCACACTGCGCCGGGCCTGGTAAACGTTGATGCCGTCAATGGTGCTGTCAGGGCGGGCAAAATAGATGTATTCAAAAACGCAATGAGCCTCCCGGGGGGAATTGATGACCTGCTGCGACCGCATACCATCTTTATCAATTACGATAATCTCGCCCGGGTTCACATCCCGGACAAACTTGGCCCCGATGGTATCCAAAGCGGCCGATTCCGAAGCAAGAACATGGTTGCCGTTTAAATTGCCGATACACATGGGTCTTATTCCCATCTGGTCACGAACGCCCACTAAACGGTCCTCGGTCATTATAACCAGGGCAAAGGCTCCCTTCATGTCTATCATGCACTTGGCTAAGGCATCCTCCATCTTGTCCTGGGAGTAACGAGCCAATAAATTGGCTACTATTTCGGTATCGGTAGTAGTTTGAAAAACCGAGCCATAAGTGGCCAGGCGTTTTTTTAATTCCACCGTGTTTACCAGATTGCCGTTATGAGCCAGGGCGACCATCCCGTTAAGGTAATGAAAAACCAGGGGCTGCGCGTTTACCAATCCGCTCTCCCCGGTAGTGGAATAGCGTACATGACCGATGGCGATATGTCCTTTTAAATCTTCCAGATGTTGAGCATTAATTACTTCCGACACCAGGCCCACGCCCTTGTAGAGATTGATTCTGCGGCCATTGGAAACAGCTATGCCCGCACTTTCCTGCCCCCGGTGCTGCAGAGCATATAACCCGTAAAAGGTGGTGCGGGCGGCGTCAATATCGTTCTCCGGGTTGTTTAAAAAAATACCGAACACACCGCATTCATCTTTGAATTTACCCTCTATTTCATGCAGCATTCTATGGCCTCCCCCCATATTTTACCGGCCTGCTCCAGACTCAACCGGATTACTTCTTTTTTGGCGCATTTTAAAACCATATCTTCACCCTTCACTTCCCCCAGTACCTGAATTCCAATGCCGTACTGGCCGGCTTTTTCCTTTACGGCTATCATCTGGTTATCTTTAAAACTGACTACTACCCGGCCCGGAGCCTCAGAGAACAGTATTCCATCCAGGGGCCGACCGTTATCAGTCACTTGGATCTCGAAGCCCTTCTGCCCTTTCAGGGCTGATTCAGCCAGAGCAACGGCCAAACCGCCATCGGATATGTCATGGCAGGAACATAGTACCCCTTCCCGGATAAGCTCCAACAGAAGCTCAATCAGCCGCTTCTCTTCATCCAGATCAGCCACCGGTACGGCTCCGCTTTCCACTCCATGACAGCGGTACAGGTACTCGCTGCCCCCCAGTTCATCACGCCGGCGGCCCAGCATTACTATAATGTCGCCTTCCTGCTTGAAGCCCATGTCGCAGCGATGCTCTATGTCGTTTATGAGCCCAACCATGCCTATTACCGGAGTGGGATAAATAGCCCCGGCCGCAGTTTCATTGTACAGACTGACATTGCCGCTTACTACCGGAGTATCCAGTACCCGGGCGGCTTCGGCCATTCCCCGGATAGCGTTTTTCATCTGCCAGTAGATATGCGGTTTCTCCGGGCTGCCAAAGTTTAAACAGTTGGTCAGAGCCAGGGGCCGGGCGCCCACACAGGCCAGGTTGCGGGCTGCCTCACAAACGGCCAGCTTACCTCCCTGATAAGGGTCCAAATAAACCAGGCGGCTGTTGCCATCAGTAGTCATAGCAACTCCCTTGGCAGTACCTTTCACCCGCAGCACCGCCGCATCGCCATCTCCTGGAACTACAGCGGTATTGGTCATTACCTGGTAATCATACTGGGTGTAAACCCACCTTTTGCTGGCTATACTGGGTGTGCCCAGCAGTTCCTCCAAAGCCTTCTGATAGCTGTAAGGCGGCAGGGAGTCGGGATTAAAGCTCCTGTATTCCCGGTAATAGGGGGGTTCCTCCCCTACCCGGGTGTAGACCGGACAACCTCCGGTCAGGGATTCTACCGGCACTTCGCCGGCCAGCCGCTCTCCCTCAAATACCCTGAACATGCCGCTGTCGGTTACCTGCCCTATAACGGTGGCATCCAATCCCCATTTAGCAAATATCTCTTTGATTCTCTGTTCCTTACCCTGACGGGGTACAATCAACATTCTTTCCTGGGATTCGGAGATCATGACCTCATAAGGAGTCATTCCTTTTTCCCGGCGCGGGACCCGGAGTACGTCGATTTCCACTCCCATCCCCTTTTTACCGGCGGTTTCAGCTATGGAGCTGGTCAGGCCCGCTGCTCCCAGATCCTGCATCCCGGCCACCAGGTCTTCCTGGATAAGTTCCAGGCAAGCCTCTATCAAGAGCTTCTCCATAAAGGGGTCGCCTACCTGAACCGATGGTCTTTTCTCCCGGGAGCTCTCCGATAATTCTTCGGAAGCGAAGGTAGCCCCGTGAATGCCGTCCCGGCCGGTCTTAGCCCCTACCATCATAATCGGGCTGCCGGCTTCACTGGCTACCGCCAGGGCTATTTCGTCTATGTTAACCAGGCCGACACACATGGCGTTGACCAGAGGATTTCCTTTATAACTGGGGTGAAAATATACCTCTCCGGCAACCGTGGGTATGCCCAGACAGTTACCGTAACCGGCTATACCTGCCACCACCCCGGCAAATAGTTCCCTTACCTGGGGGTCGTCCAGTTCTCCGAAACGCAGGGAATTCAATAAGGCAATAGGACGGGCCCCCATGGTAAAGATATCCCTGACAATTCCGCCTACCCCGGTTGCCGCTCCCTGATAGGGTTCAATGGCCGAGGGATGGTTATGACTTTCGATTTTAAAAACCAGGGCCTGGCCATCGCCTATATCCACCACTCCGGCGTTTTCCCCCGGGCCCTGAATTACCTGAGGCCCCTCGGTAGGGAACTGCTTTAGCAGGGGGCGGGAATTCTTGTAGCCGCAATGCTCAGACCACATGACCGCCCACATGCCTAATTCCAGATAGTTGGGTTCCCGCCCCATAATGGTTTTTATCTGTTCGTATTCCTCCTCCGGCAGGCCCATCTCTTGATAGCTCAATTCTCTCATTTAACCCTCGCCTCCTTCAGCCAGTTGATCATGGAAGCAAATATCCGGCAGCCGTCAGTCCCGCCCAGCACATGTTCGGCACACCTTTCCGGATGAGGCATCATACCCAGGACATTGCCTTCCCGGTTGATTATGCCGGCAATATTGGCCTGAGAGCCGTTGGGGTTATATTCTTCCCCTTCCTCGCCGCCGGGGCCGCTGTA
>DHCD01000066.1:42873-53354 GCA_002398105.1 Syntrophomonas sp. UBA4911 | reverse complement strand
ACTTTCAGGTATACGGTGTCACAGACAAAGCGCAGGCTTTTATTTCTAAGCATGGCTCCGGGCAACAGCCCTGCCTCCAGCAGGATCTGGAAGCCGTTGCAGATCCCGATCACCAGACCGCCCCGGCGGGCAAAATCCACCACTGCCGGCATAATTGGAGAGAACCGGGCTATAGCACCGGTTCGCAGATAATCGCCGTAGGAAAAGCCACCGGGCAGAATCAGGGCGTCATAGCCCTTCAGGTTTTCCTCTTTATGCCATACATAGTCCACTTCCTGTCCCATAACATTCTTTACTGCATGGTAACAATCGGCGTCGCAATTGGACCCGGGAAATACCACCACCGCAAATTTCATTTTTTATTCGCCCTCCAGTTCCACCCGGAACTTTTCTATAACCGGGTTGGCCAGGAGTTTATCGCTCATTTCCTCCAGTTCCCGAACTGTCTTTTTCGGATCTGAGCCCTGCAGCCATATTTCAATATACTTGCCCATCCGAACCTCATCCACATTGTCGTAGCCCAGCAGATGGAGGGACTTCTTCACTGCCTCTCCCTGAGGATCAAGCACTCCTTCCTTAAGAGTGACATAAATGCTGGCCTTCATATTGCAAATTCCTCCTTGGCGTGCTATTTATTATTTGCTTAAAACTCTTTCCAGTCTTTTAACCACTTCCCGGTAGGCTTCTTCTTCACCGCCTAAGTTGCGGCGGAAACGATCCTTGTCCAGTTTCTCCAGGCTGTCTTTATCCCATAGCCGGCAGCTGTCAGGTGAGATTTCATCCCCCAGAAGGATTTCTCCCTGGGAAATACCGAACTCCAGCTTAAAATCAACCAATATGATTTCAGCCCTGGCAAAAAGCTCGCTCAGAACGGCATTTGTCTGTAATGCCTGGCGATAAATATCCTCCAGTTGTTCGGAGCTGGCCCAGCCCAGAACCCGGGCATGGAAATCATTCACCAAAGGATCATGCAGACTATCATCCTTGTAATAGAGTTCGACAACAGGGCTTTTAAGTACTTCGCCTTCTTCACGCCCCAGGCGCTGCGCCAGACTGCCGGCTATACGATTACGAACCACTACTTCCAGGGGTATCATCGCCAGCTTTTTCACCCGTACCCGGCGGTCGTCAATTTCCTCCACCAGATGGGTCTTGATGCCATGTTTTTCTAAGTTTTGGTATAAGAGGCAGGAGATACGTTTGTTCATTATACCTTTGTCTTTGATAATTGCGCGTTTGGTCCCATCAAAGGCAGTGGCTTCATCCTTATAAGCCATAAGAACAATTTCAGGATCATCGGTGGCAAAGATCTGTTTAGCTTTTCCTTCGTAGAGAAGTTCACCCTGCTGCATAAAAGCCCTCCTATCTTTATTCTTCCAGCCCGCAACGTCTGAATATATAGTCCACCTGAGCGGTGTATAAGCTCAGGTCAAATACCGGTTCCAGTTCCTCCGGGGTAATAAACTGCATTATTTCCGGGTCATTTAATATCAGCTGCTTAAAATCAAGACGTTCCCGCCAGCTGCGCATGGCATTACGCTGTACCAGCCGGTAGGCCTCCTCCCGCAACAGTCCTTTGCCCAGCAGGGCCAGCATCAATTCCTGGGAGAAAACCAGCCCCCGGGTTTTATTAATATTATCCAACATATTATCTTCATATATTAAAAGGCCGGATACCACATCCGTAAATTTATCCAGCATGTAGTCCAAAAGAATACAGCTGTCGGCTATGATAACCCGCTCCACCGAGGAATGGGTGAGGTCCCGTTCATGCCAGAGGGCGACATTTTCCAGCGCCGCCACTGCATGGCCCCGAATTACCCGGGCCAACCCGGCTACTCTTTCACTCACCATAGGATTACGCTTATGCGGCATGGCGGAAGAGCCCTTCTGTCCCTGGCGAAAGGGTTCCTCCACCTCCAGGATTTCAGTACGCTGCAGGTTTCTGATCTCAGTAGCCATCTTTTCCAGAGAACTGGCGATCACCGCCAGGGTAGTTATAAACTGGGCATGGCGGTCACGCTGGATTATCTGAGTGGAAACCGGACAGGGCTTGAGCCCCAATTGGTGACAGACATATTCCTCCACCCGGGGATCAAGGTGGGCAAAATTCCCCATCGCCCCGGAGATGGCGCCATAGGATATCATCTCCCGGGCTTGTTTTAATCTTTCCGTATTCCTGCCCAGTTCATCATACCATAAGGCCATTTTCAGTCCAAAGGTAGTGGGTTCTCCATGAACGCCGTGGGAACGCCCTATATTCAAGGTATATTTGTACTTTCTGGCTTTTTCCCCCACCTTTGTCCTCAGGATTTGAATCCGGTCAAGAATCATCCCGGCCGAGTCCCGCATCTGCAAGGCCAGGCCGGTGTCCAGAATATCCGATGAAGTCATGCCTATGTGAATGTATCTGGATTCGTCGCCCACATTCTCAGCCACTGCAGTTAGAAAGGCTATAACATCATGATTTACCTCGGCCTCAATTTCCCGGCAACGTTCCCTGTCAAACCGGGCTCTGCTTTTAATTACGGCAACTGCCTCCGCCGGAATCTTCCCCAGGCGAGCCCACCCCTCACAGGCGGCAATCTCAATCCGGAGCCAGTTATTCAGTTTGGTTTCTTCCGACCAGATCTGGCCCATCGCGGGAAGGGTATAGCGCTCTATCATCAGCGGGCCTCCTTGTCCTTAAGGTAAGCTTGGGCGCCTATGGCTTTCAGCTTTTTATCTTTGGCCAGAACTTCGTCCGCCATGCGGGAGCGATATTCCTGCATGCGGGCCTGCAGGCTCCCATCGCTGAGGCCCAGAATCTGCAAAGCCAGCAGGGCCGCATTGGCACTGCCGTTGATAGCCACGGTAGCAACCGGAATGCCCCGGGGCATCTGTACTATGGAATAAAGCGAGTCCACACCGGAAAGAGTACTGGTTTTAATCGGTACCCCGATTACCGGTAAAATGGTATAGGCGGCAATAACTCCAGGAAGGTGGGCTGCTCCCCCGGCGCCGGCGATGATAACTTTTATCCCCCGGGCCGACGCTGCAGCCGCGTAACTGGCGGTCTGTTCCGGCAAGCGGTGAGCGGAGCAGATGGTCATTTCGCAGTCCACCCCAAAGCTGGCCAATATGTCGGATGCCTCCCGCATAATACTCAAATCAGAATCACTACCCATTATAATCCCTACCGCAGGCATTTTAACTCCTCCTCATTTTGTTTTGGGTGCGGACAATGTTTTCTAATCTTTCCGCATCTAATCTGCTTGCCCTCTTAAATAGCAGAAGGCTCGAAAATTAAAAAGCCCCGGCCGGTAAGGTTCCTAACCGAAACCTCTCCGCCTGGGCTTTTATCCCTATACGGTGTAGTGCTTGACAGCACCTGTGCCACTTGGACCAGTCCATGTCCTGCATGCGGAACCCTAGACACACTTTCGTGTTTCTACTATTTATCATTACATCATGATATTAGCAAAGCTTATTGGGCGTGTCAACTTAAAGGAGGGTAAGATAAACGGCTTTTTTCAAGGCTGTTTTCATTCTTTTCCCTGAAGGGCCTGAGTCAATTCCGCTATTTCTTTTCGGGCCAGATCGTCCCGGCCGGCCAGCGCTTCCAGATGATGCTGCATTTCGTGCAAAACCGTATCCATAATCTCCTCTTGCCAGCAATCCTCGGGGGCATCCCCCAGCACTTCGGCAAAAGAGCCGTAATAAAACAGGATGAAACAGCCGATGCCGTCCTCTACATATTCTCCCAATATATAGTACTCGCCTTCACGCTTCTTCTCCCGGCGTAAGTTGAAACCACCGGTCAAGCTGCCGAGAAAACGGAGTGGAATCCGGTCTACGGCTTGATCCAGCATAGTCGCAAACTTATCAAAAGAAGGTTGGGCCATTAAAATCACTCACTTAAAGATGATCTTACAGATTTCGCTTCAAGATCTGCAAATCCCTGCCGCCCCTTTGAGTTTTATCACTGTCCGGTTGCTTCCCGCAGCGGTAAGGCCTATTGCGGCTAATAAGCGGAAGCGGTTCTACAGTTCCTGCAGCCGGGATTTTAAGCGGTTAAGCTCTTCATGCAGCAGTTGGGCTTCATTACGAATTTCTTCATCCTCCAGACAGGATAAGAAGGCAAAATCCGTTTCCTTCTCCAATTCATCCAGCCGGGCCAGCAAACCTTCAGCCAGGTATTTAATCAAGTCTTCCACCGCTTCCCCCCCTTTTTCTCTTCGGTCAGGAAGATAGGAATTAATGCCCCTGATATCGGCATTACGTTTATACAATCGGGTAAACGCCACGTTCACAGCAAAATCTCTCCTCGTCTCGTTTTCACTGATTTTTACCCTGCGTCCGTGAATTTATACCCGTTTCAGGTACTAATTGTTCTATATGCAGTGATAGTAAATTTTATGATATGGCGTAATAATAGTTGAACAAAGCTATAATTATAAAAAAGGAGTTAGCGAAAGGATGGATAAGGAGATGAAAATAAAGAGCAGCCTTCTGGTCTTTATGCTGAGCCTGCTGCTGGTAGCAACGGCACTGGGCGGATGTAAATTTACCAGCCAGGGTGATCCTGATACTAATAAAAACCCCGGTGCCGATCAACCCCAGACGGTTACTATTGAGGCCGCCTTATATTTCAGCGATGATCAGGCCGAATACCTGGTGCCGGAGAAGCGTACCCTGAAAATTAAAGAGGGGGACGATGAGCTTCTGGCCAGCAAGATAGTTGAGGGGCTTATAGCCGGACCCGAGAGCAAGGATCTGCAACCTACGATTCCAGCTGAAAGTAAACTCTTATCACTGAAGATCAGTAATGGCATCGCCGATGTAAATTTCAATGACGCACTTAAAAGCAACCATCCGGGCGGAAGCGCGGGAGAAACCATGACCCTGTATTCACTCATAAACTCTTTGACCGAGATCAGTTCCATCGACAAAGTGCAGCTATTGATCGAAGGCAAGAAAGTGGAAACCCTGGCCGGGCACATGGATACTTCCGAACCTCTGGAAAGAAACACAGATATCATCAAAAAATAAACCATAATAGAGGATTTCGAAGTTTAAAGAGGGAATATAGGAGCCATGGATAAGCTCAATCCATTTAACTTTATTTTAAAGAGGTGGATTAATGGCAAAAACTGATTTCCAGGTTATATTCTGGGGGGTACGAGGGTCGATTCCCGTACCTGGCCCGGATACCCTGAAATACGGAGGCAACACCTCCTGTGTGCAAGTGCAGATCAGGAAACGCCTGTTTATTTTTGATGCCGGCAGCGGAATATACAGTTTGGGGCGCGAGTTGATCAAAAACGGTGAAAAGCTTAGCGGCGATATTTTTATCACCCACACCCACTGGGACCACATCCAGGGTTTTCCCTTCTTTTCTCCGGCCTTTATCAAGGGCAACCATTTCCGTCTTTATGGTCAGAGCAAAACCGACGCCACCTTCTCCGAGCTTATGGCCGGACAAATGGCATATCAGCATTTCCCCATCAGCCTGGACCAGATGGGGGCTGAAATCGACTTCCGCGAGCTTGACAGCGGGGTTCACCTGGAATTGGGAGACGGAATCAGTCTTGACACCATAGTTAATAACCATCCCAACGGCGGTCTCTCCTATCGCCTGGACTGCCAGGGGCGCTCATGCTGCTATGTCACCGATACCGAGCACTATCCGGAGATTGACCAGGAATTATGCCGGTTTGTGCATAATTCCGACCTGGTTATATATGACACTCATTTTACCGATGACGAATACCCTAATTACATCGGTTGGGGGCATTCCACCTGGCAGGAGGGAATAAAGCTGGTCCAGGCTGCAGACGCTAAGCGGCTGGTACTTTTCCATCATGCCAATTTTCGCAGTGACAACGAAATGGAAGAAATCGAAAAGCAGGCCCAGGCTCGTATGAGCAGTTGTGTTGCCGCACGTGAAGGAATGGTGATCAATCTTTGAAAATTTATACTTCGGAAATTCTGCAACAGGTAGAGGATATTATCAGTATAGGAATCGCACTTTCTGCGGAAAAGGACCGCAACCGGCTTTTGGAGAAGATTGTCACTGAAGCCAGGCGAATAACCAATGCCGATGCCGGGACTCTATACCTCTGTGAGGGTGATTGCCTCAGCTTCACGATTATGCAGAATGAGAGCATGAATACTTTCCGGGGCGGGGAGGGCCACCCGATCGACCTTCCTCCGGTTCCCATGAAGATGGAGAATATATCCGCCTATGTGGCTATTACGAAAAAAAGCGTAAACATCCCCGACGTCTACCAGGCTGAAGAATTTGATTTTTCCGGCCCCCGCAAATTTGACGAGGCTACCGGCTATAAAACCCTGTCCATGCTGGTCATTCCCCTGGAGAACCATGAAGGTACGGTTATAGGGGTACTCCAGCTCATAAATGCCCGCGATGCAAAAGGCGAGCTAATTCCTTTTGCCCAATACTTTGAGCATGTTATCAGTTCCCTCGCCTCCCAGGCTGCTATTTTTCTTACCAATATGCAATTATTAAACGACATTGAAAACCTGTTTAATTCCTTCGTGGAGGTTATGGCCACGGCTATAGATTCGCGTACCCCTTATAACGCCAATCACACCCGACGGGTGGCCCTGCTGGCGGGAGAACTGGCCCGAGCCATCAATCAGGAACAGTTAAATCAAGGGGAACCGCCTTCCTTTAGTGCAGACCGGATTGCCCAACTGGTTATGGCCGGGTGGCTCCACGATATCGGTAAAATTGCTACTCCCCTGGAGGTTATGAATAAATCCACCCGCATTGAGCGTCAGTTGGAGCTGGTTATGCAGCGCTTTGACTACATCTATGCCGCCCGGAAGGCGGAATATCTGGAAGAAAAGCTGCTGCTGCCGGGCCCCAGCGAAGAGTTGGAGAAGTGCTGGCAAGCGGAACAGGACTATCTTAAAGAAGCCCGGGAACTGGTCTTAAAGTGTGATAATCCTTCAACTTTCATTGATGCCGAATTAAAAGAAAAAATACAGGAGGTAGCATCCCGGACTTATCAGGACCGGGACGGCACGCTGCAACCCTGGTTAAAGGAGGAGGAACTGACCTCCCTCAGCGTGGTCAAAGGCACCCTGACCGATGCCGAACGCCGCATCATGGAAGACCACGTAACGGTAACCGCCAGAATGCTGGACAAAATACCATTTATCCGCAAATTAAAAGATGTCCCCTATTTTGCCTCCATCCATCATGAGCACCTGAACGGGAAGGGCTATCCCCATGGGCTTAAGGGAGAGGAGATTCCCACCGAGGGCCGCATACTGGCCCTGGTCGATGTCTTCGATGCTTTGACCGCCGACGACCGCCCTTACAAAAAAGCCATGCCTCTGGAACAGGCCTTAAAAATCCTGGGATTCATGGTTAAAGACGACCAGCTTGACGGAACTCTGTTGGATATCTTCAGCAGGAACAAGGTGTGGGAGAAAATTGAAGGGTAATATGGATTCAGCGCTAATTTCACCTTCACGTTCCTCCGCTACAAACTTCTCAGCTATCCAGGCTCTTGCCGCTATGGGTAGTTTTTTCCCGGCAACTTTGCCGATGATTTATCGGAGCTTAGATTCCCACTCGTCCTGTTTGAAGCCGACCAGGACGAAGCCGTCGCCCACAAGGATAGGGCGCTTGACCAGCATGCCGTCCGTGGCGAGCAAGGACAATTGCTCGTCCTCGCTCATGGTTGAGAGTTTGTCCTTAAGGGCCAGAGCCTTGTATTGCAGGCCGCTGGTATTGAAGAAGCGCTTCAGAGGGAGCCCGCTGGCTGCGTACCATTGCCGCAGCTCCGTCTCCGACGGATTATCCAGCTTGATGTCGCGGAAAGTATAAGCGGCGCCGATTTGGTCCAGCCACGCCCGCGCCTTCTTGCAGGTGGTGCATTGGGGATAACAGACAAATAACATCAGATTTTTTCCTCCTTGCTGGCTATGATAAATTCAATTGGGTGCTGGATGAGCGCCGCTGTTTCTTCGGGCGTTTTGCCCTGAGCGAGGAAGCGTCTGGCGATAACCGCCATGCTCTCCCCTATTTCAATGATGTGCCCATCCGGATCATAGATGCGGGCGACGCGCTGCTTCCATTCATGCGTCTTAGGCGGGTGCACCTGCTCTACATTGAAGGCCGCAAGCCTTTCGAGGAAGGCATCGAAATCCTCAACTTCGAAGTAGAGCTCCATATTGTGGGAGCGCTCCACAACCGATTCTTTCGGCAAATCGCAGAGCCACGCAAAATCCTGCTGGATGGCGAACCCTGCGGAGAAAGTGACGTTCCGTCCCAAATCCATTGCCACTGTCAGGCCAAACAGCTCACCGTAAAATTTCTTGGACGCTTCCACGTCTTTCACTGCCAGCAGCGGCAGCTTGTATCCGAGTTTCATTGTTTTCTCCTTATTTGTGCTGATGATAGAACGCCTTAAGCTCGGCCTTCACCTCCGGATCAAGGCTGTGCCAGCGTACGCCCCGGATCGCCCCTTCCAGCGCCGACAGGCGCATGAGGCAGGCGGAGGGGTCGAAGGCCAGAATGCGCAGCCATGCCTCGCGGCTGCCGACTTGTTTCAGTTCCTCTACCGTGCCGATTCCGGCCTCATGGAGCTGATGCTCCAACTTGCGGCCGATGTTGGGCAGGCTTTGCAGTTCTTCCATATTTACGCCTCCTTCACCGGTACGCGCAGCACCGTTTTTAGCTTTGCCGGATCGCCCCTGCGCGGATCGGACAGATAAATCTCATGGTGGCGGCGGTTGTCTCCGATGTCGTTGATGAGACCATTAGCCTCAATAAACGCCTCCATTTTCGCCACCGTCGCCGGTTCGTCATCGTAAGGACCGATGTGCATACACTGGACGCACAACCCCTCGTCCAGCGTTTCCAGCCGGGCAGGAGAAAAGTCGATGTCTTTTTTTCTCCGCGCCTCGGCGCACGCCCAGGCAAAAACTTCCGGCGTCACAAACTCCGGCTGGCGGATCATGGATACCCAGCAGAAATCGCTCTTGCGGGAGTAATCAACGCCTGCCAAGCCGTCGGCCATCCACCACAGTCCCTCCAGCGGCGGCACGACATAGTCAAAGTAGCCCTCCGGAGCGCTGCCGCTCATTTTACTCATCTTGATAGTGTAGCTGAGAGTGTAGAGCAGACCGACGGCGTTTGTGTAGGCCCCGTCCTCTTCGTTGGGGTCGCCGGTACCTTCCACCATGATAAACTTCATGGGTGGCACCAGTATTTTCACCGGCTTAGATTTAGGCACGTACAGGTCTTTATATTTCTTTTTGTAATCCAGCTTATCGCTCATCCCACTCCGTCCTTCCAATTCCACCACTTAAGTTTTTCCGGGTCATGCCGCTGGTTGGCGGCATAGTAAACAGCACAGCGGTAAACATAGAGCACACAGCGATCAAGCTGCAGGCCGCGTTCCATACAGTCGCGCCGATACATTTCCTCCGGGTCGGCGTTTTTGAGAGAGGCTATGGTAGGATACCCCAGCCTGATCAAATCCTTTTCCGTCTGCTTCCCCACTCCGGGGATGTTTTGAAGTTCGGTCTTTTGCATGGCGGACCCTCTCCCTTCTTAGGCTTTCCGCACTTCCGGATGTTATACCGGATTGCGGCACATGCAGAATCTGCTGTCATCATTCGAACCGTAATGCGGTTTACAGAAATTGTCCGGCAGCATACAGCTTTTCCGCAAGGCAGTAATCCCTGATTTTCAGTGGTCCCAAATCGACAGCACCGGTATCATCAAGATCTTTTCCGCCTCAGGGCGGTATCGTAGACCACCCTGGTCGCATCGTCAAAGCAAACCATGGTGACCTGGCGGACAAGTCCGGCATGCTCCAGAAATGCCAATATTTCTTTCACAGCAATGGCAGCGGCTTTATCCAGCGGAAAGCGGTAGGCCCCGGTGCTGATGGAGGGAAAAGCCACAGTGCGGCAGCCGTTTTGCTCCGCCAGCCGCAGGCAGCTGCGGTAGCAGGAAGCCAGCAGCTCCGGCTCGTTCTTATGACCACCCCGCCAAATGGGGCCGGGCGTATGAATCACATACTTGGCCGGCAGATTGTACCCGGCGGTGATCTTGGCCTGACCGGTTTCGCAGCCGTGCAGCGTCCGGCATTCCTTAAGCAGCTCCGGTCCCGCCGCCCGGTGGATGGCTCCGTCCACACCGCCCCCGCCCAGCAGCGAGGTGTTGGCGGCGTTCACAATGGCATCCGCCGCCCAGGTCGTGATATCTCCTTTGACAATTTGCAAACTCAGCCTGACCACCTCTTTCCATCCCGGCGGGTTCCCTGGTAAAACAATGGATTTTCCAGCAACAGAACAGGCACATGAGATTCACCATGGCACTGTTATGTTTAATTATTTATTTGTCTTTTTGTGGTTGGTGCGTCCGAGGATGTAGTCGACGCTTACACCGTAAAAGTCGGCTAAGGCACACAGAACAGACGGCGGCACCATTCTCTGTCCGCTTTCGTAATAAG
>DHCD01000066.1:37482-42686 GCA_002398105.1 Syntrophomonas sp. UBA4911 | reverse complement strand
CCGTATAGAAAGGCTTTTTGGTAGCCACAAAATCACTCCCAAATAATATATTATGTATTCATTTTAAGTGCTTTATGTGTTACAACGGGCATGCGGATATAAAATATCTCAATTATGTTAAAGGGGTGTGGTTTATGCCGGATTACAAAAAGATGTATGCAAAACTATTCAACAAGGTAACCGATGTCATTGAACAGTTGCAGCAGGTGCAGCGGGAGACGGAGCGCATGTACATAGACAGCCCCGAACCTGAGCTCATCGTTATTGAGCCCAAGACAGACGACGATCCCGAACCATAAAAAATCCGCTCCGGCAGGAGCGGAGGGATTGGAATCAGCCAATACGGTATTCGTTTTTATTTCTCCATATTATACCACGCCTTTTCCTTGCCGAAGAATTGCCGATGTCCAGGGAATGGGCTGGCCAGAAACAAAAAGCTAGGGGCCGAGGACTTGCAGAAATGCCATTAAGGAGATGAGACAGTGGCTTTTACTATAATAGAGAAGAAATAAATGCCATTGCCAGAAAATATGCCGAAATGGTCAAAAAGGAAATCCCTTCGGTGGAATCAATTTATCTGTTCGGCTCCCAGGTCAGCGGAAACCCTGGGCAGGACAGAGATATCGACATTGCCGTGATTTCAGATGGTTTTGGTGAGGATATCATTGAGGAAACTCTGAAACTTATGAGGATTCGAAGAAAAATTGATACCAGAATAGAACCGCATCCGTTAAGAAAAGACAACCCTTTTGTTAACGATATAATAGCCGGCGGCTTAAGAATAGGGTAGTTTGCTTATTTTAGAAAACTTCCTTGGGTGTAAAATAAGTGATACCCGAGCGGAGGGATTGGAATCAGCAAATACGGTATTTGTTTTTATTAGCATACTTTTGCCCTGACAACAATCCTAATGCCTCAAACTTCAAAACAAATCCTCTAACAGTCGCATAGGCCGCATTCCCAAAATCCCGTTCCAGCTGCTTGGTAGAAAATTCACCCGTGCCATAGGCCGACAAAACGAAGTTCCACAAATCGCGCTCTTTCTCAGTAATCTTTCCTTCGTCCAACAGCTTTTGGAATATTGAGAACGTATCGCTCTTTGGCTTTTCCGTTTCCAGTCGGTTATAGACATTTTCAATAAAGTACACCAAGAATGGAGTTACATCTATAATGCCGCTGATTTTGGCGTTCTGTTCCGTAAGCGAATAAGCCTTGTAGTAGCTTTTTTGACTATCCTTGATATGGCTGGAAAATGGAACATACAGGGCCGATGAATAACCCTGCTGCACCAGATACCATAGATGAACCAGCCTGGCGGTTCGCCCGTTGCCATCAAAGAAGGGATGCAGATATCCGATATAAAAATGGATAATGGCGGCTTTGAGCAAATCGTTGATTCCATCTTTACGATTGATAAAATCCATCAACTGCGCCATATATTCAGGCAACTGAGTATGATGCAATCCTTGATGCTCCACCTTGCTGCCCATGATAAAAACATCGCCATGACGATACATTTTGCCAGGCAGGAGCTGCTGGTTTTCTTCATCAAGGAAATCACCCACCGTTATTTGGTATAGCTGATGCAGATTTATCTCTGTGATTTTATTCTCCGGATCAGCTATAAATTCCAATCCTTTTTTCATGCCGTAGATCCGGTTTTCGCTCTCTCCGGCAGGAGCATATCCATTGAGGATTTTTCGGATGCTGTCGCGGGAAGATTCAATATTTTCAATAATAAGAGTGGAATGGATCTCGTCCTCCATCGCCTTGATACCAAATGCGGCTGCGCTGCTTTGGGGGGAGAGCAGCAATTTCAGCGCACCCATGCCGACTTTGGTTACATTCTCTAAATAAACGAGTTTCTGGCCGGAAAAATCCCGGAGCGGGATAACTGTGTACATGGTGCTTTTCAGCAGCTCAATAAAATCCGCGACATCTTCAACACAATATTTATACTGTATTTTCTGCAAGTCGTATAATTTTTTATCGGCAATCATAGCAGCAAATAATTTAGCATCCACATTAACACCCCCAGCAGTAGCAATTAGTATCATTATATATCAGTATATCACCCATATTATTCCATTTCAATCCTTCTTAGGTACGCTCTCAAAAATATCAAAGCCGGGAACCCGTATGATTACAGGCTTCCGGCTTGTACTTACTGTTTACACTCAGCCAATCTATGCAAAGACTAAAATAAACGGTACGTTTTTAGTACGCTTTTGGCAACAGAAAATCTGTAACCATCTTGAATGCTAGGTTACAGGCTTTTGTTTCCTACTCCCACTCAATCGTTCCCGGCGGTTTACTGGTGATGTCGTAGGCTACCCGGTTGACCCCGTCCACTTCGTTCACGATACGGCGGGCCATGATGTCCAGCAGTTCCCAGGGCAGCTGCGCCACTTCCGCGGTCATGGCGTCATCACTGACTACGGCCCGGATAATTATAGGATAGGCATATGTGCGGGCGTCGCCCATCACTCCTACGCTCCTTACCGGAGGCAGCACCGCAAAAGCCTGCCATATCTCCTTATCCAGCCCGGCTTTATGGATCTCATCCCGGACGATGGCGTCAGCTTCCCGCAGTATATCCAGTTTTTCTTTGGTTACCTCTTCCAATACCCGTACCCCCAGGCCCGGGCCGGGGAAGGGCTGCCGCCAGAGGATTTCCGGAGAAATGCCCAGTTTTTCGCCGATTATACGCACCTCGTCCTTAAACAGCAAGCGCAAAGGTTCCAACAGTTTAAAATCCATGTCCTCCGGCAGGCCGCCCACATTATGGTGGCTCTTTATAGTCTGGGCGGTGCGGGTGCCGCTCTCAATAATGTCCGGATAGATAGTGCCTTGCACCAGGTAATCAATTGCGCCCAGTTTGGCTTTTTCCTCTTCGAATACCCGGATAAATTCTTCACCGATTATTTTACGCTTCCGTTCCGGGTCGGTAACCCCATGCAAACGGGTCAGAAAACGGTCGGCCGCAGGTGCAAAAACCAGGTTCATTTTCATCTTTTCCTTAAAGGTGGCTATGACCTGCTCCGATTCATCCTTGCGCATCAGACCGTTATCCACATATACGCACACCAGCTGATCTCCCACGGCTTTATGCACCAGGGTTGCCGCCACGGACGAATCCACCCCGCCGCTGAGAGCGCAGAGCACTTTCTGGCTGCCCACCCTGGCCTTGATATCAGCAACCGTTTCCGCTATTAAATCATTCAGGTTCCAGTCTCCTTTGAGTCCTGCCACCTGGTATAAGAAGTTGCGCAATATATCCATACCATGAGCGGTATGTTTTACTTCGGGATGAAACTGTACCCCGTAAAGGCCCCGGGCGGAATCACTCATAGCGGCGATGGAGCAATTATCCGTACTGCCGCTGACCTTGAACCCCGGAGGAACACTGCTGATGGCATCGCCATGACTCATCCAGGCCTGCATTTGGTCGGGTATTCCCTTAAAAAGCAGATCTTGCTCCACTACGTGCAGATGACTGCGTCCATACTCTCTTAAGAGGCTGCCGCCCACTCCGCCACCCCTAGTCATAGCCATGAGCTGCATCCCGTAACAGATACCCAGCACCGGTACCCCCAGTTCAAAAACACCCGGGTCACATACCGGCGCTCCCTTTTCGCGCACACTTGAAGGTCCTCCGGTCAGTATTATGGCCCGGGGATTCTTCCCCCTGATCTCCTCCAGGCTGCTGTCATAAGGCAGCATTTCACTGTAGACCGACAGTTCTCTCACCCGGCGGGCGATCAATTGATTGTACTGTCCCCCAAAATCAAGGACTACTACCGTTTCTTTATCCATAAATACACCTCTATTTCTCATATACTGCCGGTTTCAGGATGCAAACGGCCGGATAATTACGGTATCGGCCCGCGTAATCCAGACCATAACCTACCACAAAATGGTCTTCGATACTGAAGCCCACATATTCAGCTTTTATCGGGCTCTTACGCCGGGAAGGCTTATCCAGCAGGCAGCAGATTTTCACACTGTGCGGATGGCGCTTTTTTAGTATTTCCTTTATATAATTAAGCGTTAACCCGGTATCAACGATATCTTCGACCAGAAGCACGCTCTTGCCTTCCACCGAGTAATCCAGATCCTTGATAATACGCACTTCCCCCGAGGATATGGTGGAAGCGCCGTAGCTGGAAACACCTATAAAGTCAAGCTCCAGCGGCAGGTCGATCTCCCTTATCAGATCAGCCATAAACACAAACGCACCTTTCAGCACTCCTATGACCAGCAGTTCTTCGCCCTGATAATCCCGGCTGATCTGAAGCCCCAGCTCCTTAACCCGGTTTTTTATTTGCTCCTGCGAATAAAGAATATCCACTTCATCCCAATTCACTGCCGTATTCCTCCTATTAACATATAACTGGATTATAGCAGCAAAATAAAGTCCAGCGCAATTTCATATATCACCGCCTGGACTCTATCCTGATGACAGGGGCATTTAATGTTATAAATTCGGGGAATATCCCTGCAAATCTTATTAACCAGCCACGCTCCGTAAGGACGCAGCCAGCAATGAATTTGATTCCGCTATGTTTGTGACGCGGAATCCAGGGAATTTATCAGGGGAAAAACGCGGAAGAAAACTTTAATAAATCCGCGGGGTGCGCGTCTTTTTTATAATGAATCGGCCTGGTTCCGCGCCCTTAATTGCGAGCATAACGGGCATCAGTAGTCCCCGTAGGAGGCGTCAATCTGCGTCTATTTTCTAAATAAAACAATATGGAAATCATTTATATGCACAAAGAGCAGACATCCTTCACCTGATTGCGAATGGATGCCTGCTCTTGTCGTTTCCGGTTTCAGTTGTCCCCAGGTTTGATGCCCCTCCCGGAAATTGCATCTTAGTTTTTGGCAGTTGTATCCGGTGCTTCTATTTGCACCTTCTGGTTCAGGTTCGAAAACTGAACGGTCACATTCAGTTTAGTATTGGTCATCTTCTTATTGGTGGCATTCAACTCGGCTTTACTGATAAGCCCCTTGCGGAAATCAATCCATAGGCGGTATTCGAAATCTTTCCACATGGTTTCCAGAAGTTGACTCTCAATCGACGGTTGGCATTTTACCAGCAAACACTCCGTACCATCTATTTCTTCAAAGCCTAATTTTTCAACCGTTTTAATCTGTTTAAACCGGAAGTTGGACAGAGGATTCAGTTCTGAAATCAGTAGTTC
>DHCD01000066.1:2303-37277 GCA_002398105.1 Syntrophomonas sp. UBA4911 | reverse complement strand
ATCATAATTGTAGATGGTACGGTCTATATAATAAATATCTACAGGTGTGTTAACCATCTCCCCCTTTATATGCGTATTTCCGTCCTGTTTTTCTCCGTTGACCTCACTTATCACCTCCTTCCGCTCATCCACGGTGAAAGTGGACAACAGACTGTATCTATAACTTGTTACCGCGGCCATATTTTGGCAGGCTCGGTTCAGCTCAACCTGAGGTTCAAGTTTGGATTTTATATAGTAATCATGAATTTTTTCAGCTGATAAGAAAGCGATAACAATACATCCGATCAAAATTAATACTATAGTCCAGCGAGTTTTATTAATAGCATCTCACCCCTTGGAAATATTTTTAAGCTACTTATTGGTTATTGGAGTAATACATATTTATTAGGTTTTTGCAGGATATATTACCTGGCTGGCGGTAGCATTTAATTCCATTTATAGCATTTTAAATGTTGTATATTAAAGTTATTGCTTTACTCGCTCTACTCAATTTGTTATAATTTGCAACGGTAATTTTATCGGACAAAAATTTATATAAGGCAAAGGAGGCTTATATAAGTGTTTAAAAGCTATGAAGAAGTAGTGGACTTCTGCAGGGAACGTAGCATCGAAATGATAGATTTCAAGATGATTGATCTTCTGGGCAGATGGCGTCACCTCAGCATTCCTACCTCACGATTCACCCCTGACACTCTGAAATACGGTATCGGCTTTGACGGCTCCAACTATGGCTTCGCTCCGGTAGAAAACAGCGATATGGTTTTCATTCCTGACCTTGAATCCGCCGTCTTTGATCCGTTTACCGAGGTGGCGACACTCAGCATGATCGGCGATGTGTACGTTATCGCTCAACCGGAGAATTACCGTTTCGATCAGGATCCCCGGACCATTGCCCGCAATGCGGAAGAGTATATGATATCAACGGGCATTGCGGATGAGATGCGGATCGGGCCTGAATTTGAGTTCTATGTTTTTGACCACGTCAGCTACGAATGCAGCCCGCATAAAGTCGGTTTCAGTATTGATGCCGAACAGGCCATATGGAACAGCGGAGAAAGTGAATACCAGAATCTGGGCTATAAGGTTCCCCTCAAGGGTGGTTACCACATAACTCCGCCCCAGGATGTGCTTTACGATCTGCGCGCCCGGATGTGCCTTTTAATGGAGGCAAATAATATTCCGGTAAAGTACCACCACCATGAGGTGGGGGGGCCCGGACAGATGGAAATAGAAGTGGAATTCGGCGGACTGCGGGAAATGGCTGACCGCACCATGCTGACCAAATACCTGATCAAGAATCTGGCTTTTGCCGAAGGTAAAACGGTAACTTTTATGCCTAAGCCTCTTTTTGGCGAGGCGGGCAACGGACTGCATGTGCATATGCACCTGTTTAAAGATAAGGAACCCATCTTTTTTGACCCTGATGGTTATTCCCAATTGAGTAAAGAGGCTTTATATTTTATCGGCGGTTTGCTGAAACATGCTCCGGCTCTGCTGGCCTTCACCAACCCCAGCACCAATTCCTACAAGCGTCTGGTGCCGGGCTATGAAGCCCCGGTAAGCGTCTGTTTCGCCACTGCCAACCGCAGTGCCGTGATCCGGGTACCGGCCTATGCCAAGTCACCCGCCCAGAAGCGCTTTGAGTTCCGTTCCTCCGATGCCACCTGCAATCCTTATCTGGCTTATTCCGCTATGTTGATGGCAGGATTGGATGGAATCAGGAGTAAAATTGATCCTACCGCCGAAGGCTTTGGCCCTTATGATATAAATCTCTATAAGCTGCCGCCTGAAGAACAAGCGAAGATCAAGGGTCTCCCCCGCTCCCTGGATGAAGCCCTGGACGCTCTGGAGGAAGATCATGATTTTCTGCTGGCCGGCGGCGTATTCCCCCAACGACTGATAGATATCTGGATCGAAAATAAGCGTCAGGAAGCCCGGCGGGTAAATGATATCCCCCATCCGCTGGAATTTGAGCTCTATTACGACCTTTAAAACCGAAGGCTGCCGACTCATAAAAGTCGGCAGCCTTTTTTATCGCTCGCAGTTACCCACAGGGGCATACCCACAGGGCACAGGCAGGCAAGCGGACAACATCAATGCCAATAGAAGGCATAAACCTTTGCTTAGTTATGGTGTGGACTTTGGACGCATAAATATGCAGGAGCCGTCAGATGGCTCCTGCATATTTATGCATCCAAACAGAGCTGTTATAATTGCAATCTGCACCCTTAACCGCAAACTAGGGGAGCATCAGTTGTGGTTATCTATTAACATCCTCATCTGTCTTTTTCTTAAAAATCGGCGTCCAGGCCGACATTGCGCAGCTTACGATAGCGCAGCTCCAGCAATTGGTCCGTTTCCAATTCCAGCAATTCATCCAAATACCTTTTGATACTGGCGCCCATCATGTCCGCCATAGCGTCGGGATCCTGCTGAGCTCCTCCCGGAGGTTCGTCAATAATTTCATCAACAATGCCAAACTGAAGCAAATCAGCCGCAGTGATTTTCAGAGCCGCCGCCATTTCCTCCGCCTTGTCCAGACTGCGCCACAGAATTGAAGCACAAGCCTCGCATGATGCAACTGAAAAAACCGCGTGGGAAAACATAATCAGACGGTCGGATATGGCCAGAGCCAGAGCTCCGCCGCTGCCTCCTTCACCGGTAATAACGGCAACCACCGGAACCTTAAGCGCGGACAGGGTCGTCAATACCCGGGAAATGGCCCAGGCCTGCCCCCGTTCTTCTGCTCCCACCCCGGGATAGGCGCCGGCCGTATCAATAAACGTCAGCACCGGCCGTTTGAACTTCTCCGCTTGCAGCAACATCCGTTCGACCTTCCGGTATCCTTCAGGATGGGGCATACCAAAATTATTGCGGATATTGTCTTTGGTATCCTTGCCTTTTTGGTGCCCGATAATAGTCACCGGCCGGCCTTGGAAACTGCCGATACCGGTAAGGATAGCCCGATCTTCCCCAAACAGGCGATCTCCATGCAATTCAATCCATTCATCACATAAATACTCAATATAATCACGGGTGGTGGGCCGCTCCGGTTGGCGTATCAGCAGAATTTTCTCCCAGGGCGTCAGTTGCCGGTATTTGTCAGCCCGCAAATTTTCCATCCTCTTTTCCATCTCGCCGATCTCCGCAGCCAGGTTAATATCCAGATTGGTGGAAGCATCCCGCAGTTCAGTGACCTTTTGCTTCAGGCTCTGATACTTGTGCTCATAATCAAACTGCCTTTTCAGCATCCTTTTCCCTCCTGGTGAAGTTTTAACAGCAATATCAGAGTATCCCGCAGCTTAGAACGTTCCACTACTAAGTCCAGCATGCCATGATCCAGTAAAAAACCGGCCCGCTGAAAATTATCGGGCAGGCGCTCACCTATGGTCTGCTTGATTACCCGGGGACCGGTAAAGCCCAGCAACGCACCGGATTCTCCGATAATAATATCCGCCATGGAAGCGAAACTGGCCAATACTCCACCGGTGGTCGGGTGGGTGAGAACGGAAATATATAAAAGCCCCTTTTTATGCAGGCGTTCTAAAACAGCCACCGTCTTGGCCATTTGCATCAAAGAGAAAATTCCTTCCTGCATCCGGGCGCCACCGGAGGTACTGCATATTATCAGGGGCAATTCCAGTTGCAAAGCCTGTTCCACTGCCCGGCATATTTTCTCCCCCACGGCAACCCCCATACTTCCCATCATAAAGCTGGAATCCATAACCGCCAGTACTGTCCGGTTACCTCCGATACAGGCTGTGCCCGTAACAATAGCTTCGGCTAACCCCGACTCCTGCCGGGCCCGCTCCAGTTTATCCTCATAATCAGGGAAATCCAGGATATTGCCGGCCGCCAGGTCGGCATCCATCTCTTCAAAACTATGATCATCGCTCAACAGCTCTATACGCTGATAGGCCGAAAGGGTGAGATTGTGATTGCATTTGGGACAGACCCCTTTATCAGCGGATAACCTATCCGCTGATATCCAAACGCCGCAGTTGGGGCAACTCTGCCCCTGGGCGGGCAAAACGCCGGTCCGGGGATCATTGGGCAATTTCACTGGGATATATTTTTTTTTGCCAAACATAAAGCTCATTGCTATCCCTCCAGTTGATTGAGGGAAAACCAGAATTCGCCTTTACAAAGGGTATCGTTGTCTATGGAGATTTCTCCCCGGCCTTTGCCGATATTCCCCTTTATATTCAGCAGTTCTGATTTAATCAGCAAGGTATCTCCCGGAGAGGCCATGCGCCGAAACCGGATATGATCCACTCCGGCCAGATAAGCCAGATGATTACGGTATTTATCCACTGCCAGCAGGGCGCAGGCTCCTACCTGAGCCATGGCTTCTATCATCAGAACTCCAGGCATCACCGGATGCCCGGGAAAATGGCCCATAAAATATGGCTCGTTTATAGATACGTTCTTTAGCCCCAAGGCACTCTTTCCCGGATCAATCTCCAGAATCTTATCCACCATCAGAAAAGGGTAGCGGTGAGGTAATATTTCCATTATCTGCTCAATATTCAAGCCCGTACTCACCTCATTTTCCGCAAGATTAAAACCGCATTGTGCCCGCCAAAGCCCAGAGAGTCCGAAGCCGCAATCTGCAAATCTTTCTTTCTGGCCTTCAAGGGCACATAATCCAGGTCGCAAAGCGGATCCGGTTCTTCCAGGTTCAGGGTCGGCGGTATAATCTGCTCCATCAGACTCTGTACGGTGGCAATAAGTTCCATCGCCCCTGCGGCCCCCAGCGTGTGCCCGGTAGCCGCTTTTATAGAATTCACCGCCATTTCATAACTGTGCTGGGCGAAAACATCCTTAATCGCTTTGGTTTCCATCTGGTCATTGAGGCTGGTGCCAGTGCCATGGGCATTGACATAATCCACCTGCTCCGGCTTTATCCCGGCATCGGCCAGCGCATGGCGGAAAGCCGCAGCGGCACCCCTTCCCTCAATATCGGGCTGCACCATATGTACGGCGTCCGCGCTGCAGCCGAAGCCGATCAACTCTGCATAAGGTACAACACCCCGCTGCAGGGCGTGTTCCATTTCTTCCAGAACCAATACCCCGGCGCCTTCGCCCATCACGAAGCCATCTCGTTGTAAGTCAAAGGGACGGCAGGCCTTCTGAGGCTCTTCATTACGGGTGGACAAAGCCTTCATGGCACAGAAGCCGCCAATAGCCATAGGGGTAACGGAAGCCTCGCTGCCGCCGGTCAGCATTATATCAGCCTTGTTATTCTGAATAGCGCGATAAGCGTCTCCGATAGCATGAGTGGCAGAAGCACAGGCCGTAACCGTACAGGAATTGGGCCCGGTTACTCCCAGCATAATCGCTACCTGCCCTGAAGCCATATTGGGGATCATCATGGGAATAAAGAAGGGACTGATGGCGCCAATGCCCCGGTTCAGCATATTGCTGTGCTGTTGTTCAAAGGTCTCAATTCCGCCTATACCGGAACCGATTATTACCCCGGTACGTTCTTTTACCTTAGGTAAAACGTTTGCCAGACCAGCGTCGGCGACTGCCATTGAGGCTGCCGCACAGGCGTACTGGACGAAGCGATCCATGCGCCGGGCATCTTTTTTAGCCATATAATCCGCAGCATTAAAATTCTTGATTTCAGCCGCCATCCGGCTGGGAAAGGCAGAGCTGTCAAAACGTTCAATTGGCCCTATCCCGCTTTTTCCCTGGAGCAGATTTGCCCAGAACGTATCCCTGTCCAGTCCAATGGCAGAGATAACTCCCATACCACTAACAACTACACGTCGTTGTGACATTTAATCACTCCTGACTTATTGGTCCAGTAAATTCTCCACGTAACTAACCGCATCCCCCACTGTTTTTAATTTTTCGGCGGCTTCTTCCGGTATCTGGATATCGAATTTTTCCTCCAGCAGCATCAGCATTTCCACTATATCCAGGGAATCAGCCTCCAGATTCTCTTCGAAACTGGACTCCATTTTAATCTCATCCTCAGGGATATCCTTAATCTCCGCAATTATCTTGACCAGCTCATCAAACACTGCCATTCTGTATTCCTCCTTAAATCATTAATAATGTTATTATAGTTAAATAACAGGGGAAATAAACCTTTTACGAGCCTAAAACGGCCCCATGCCTCCGTCTACCCGGATTACCTGACCGTTGACATAGGAAGCCTCGGCGGAGGCCAGAAAGAGCACCACCGCCGCCACATCTTCAGGCTTTCCCAGCCTGCCTGCCGCTATAGCGGACAAAATCTGCCGGCGCTGTTCTTCGTTAAGGCCTGCGGTCATGTCGCTCTCAATATATCCCGGAGCGACAGCATTGGCTGTGATTCCCCGGCTTCCATATTCCCGGGCAATGGAATAAGTTAAACCCAGCAGTCCGGATTTGGCGGCCGCATAATGGGTCTGGCCGGCATTGCCGCTGATTCCTACTACCGAGGAAAGGCTGATAATCCGGCCAAAGCGTTTTCTGAGCATGTGCTTTACCGCAGCCCGGCTGCAGTAAAAGGCTGAAGCCAGGTTGGTATCTATCACCCTTTCCCATTCGTCATCCTGTATTCTGAGCATCAACTGGTCGTGATTGATGCCGGCATTGTTGACCAGTACATCAAGGCGACCAAATTCTTTTATCCCTGCTTCTATCAGTTCCCGGGCCTCTTCGGGCCGGGATACATCGGCCTGAACCAGAATGCCTCCGCTGCCGGCCGCATTGACTTCTGCCATCACCTGCTCCGCCTGGTCCCGGTTGCGGTGATAATTAACCACTACTTTATAGCCCTGGCGGGCAAAAGTCAAGGCAACGGTACGGCCTATTCCCCGGGAACTTCCGGTTATCAGCGCTACCCTTTCCTGCAATCCGCCTCAACCTCCTCAATTACTTTTGCCAATGATTTACTGTCCTCTACATTTCCCAGCAAACGACTGGGAGCAATACGTTTGATCAAACCGGATAAGGTCCTGCCCGGCCCGATTTCAATAAAATAGTCCACCTTTTCCGCCATATACCTGACGCTGGCTTCCCATTGTACCGGGGAATATAGCTGTTGTACCAGTAAATCGCCAATCCTTTCCGGGCTATGCTCCTGCCCGTTTACATTGCTTATGACTCCCGGAGTCGGATTATGCCACTGCAGCCGCTGCAGATGCTCCTGCAGCTTGTCGGCCGCCGGTTTCATCAAACGGCTGTGGGAAGGAACAGATACTTCCAGTATTTTTACCTTTCCCCCCTGTGCCCGCAATATATCGCCGGCCCGTAAAACTGCTTCTCTGGCTCCGGAAATAACCATCTGACCCGGGCAGTTCAGATTGGCAATATCCACTATTCCCTCCGTTTCCCGACAAACCCGGTCCAGGATTTCATAATCCAGTCCCAAAACCGCGGCCATGGCCCCTTCCCCTGGGGAGACCGCCGCCTGCATCAGACCGGCTCGGGTTTGAACCAGGGGCAAAACGTCTTCCAGGTCAATGGAACCGGATGCCGTCAGGGCAGTATACTCGCCCAAGCTCAATCCAGCCAGCAGGTTGGGATAAATCCCCTGTTTTTTTACTACCGCCAGAAGCGCCAGGCTGGTTACCAACAATGCCGGCTGCGCGAATTCTGTCTGGTTTAATTTAGCGGCAGGACCGTAAAAGCAAAGATCACTGATTTTGTAACTGCTGATCCGATCAGCCCGGTCAAAGACTTCGGCTGCTTCCGGGTATTTTTCTGCCATTTCTCGGCCCATTCCGGTATACTGAGCTCCCTGTCCCGGAAAAACAAAAGCTAAAGCCGGCATGATATACCCTCCATTCTCTGTCTGACCGCAATGGCGTCCTTGATTATCTCATTCACGATATCAGCCGCAGGCTGCACCTGATTCACCAATCCGCATATCTGCCCTGCCAGTATGGTGCCCTCATTTACTTCCCCCTGCAGAGCTGCCCGGGGGTAACGTCCCCGGCCCATTTCCTCCAGCAATTCCCGGTTGCCTCCCGCTGTCTCCAGTTTAAGATATTCCCGGGTAAAACGATTGTGAATAGCCCGCACCGGGTGCAGGGTGGACTGACCGCAGACAACTGTGTCCCGGTCACGGGCTTTTATTATCTTCTCCTGATAAAGGGGATGTACATCGCATTCCTGAGCACAAACAAAGCGGGTACCCAGCTGTACCCCCTCCGCCCCCAGGGCCAGGGCGGCCATAACCCCCCGGCCATCGGCGATGCCGCCGGCAGCAACTACCGGTCCATCGACCGCATCCACCACCATCGGCACCAGACACATGGTGGACATCTCTCCGACATGGCCGCCCGATTCGCTGCCTTCAGCAATAATGGCATCCGCCCCCAGCCGGCTGAGGCGGCGGGCCAGTGCCAGGGAGGCTACTACCGGAAGCACCTTGATGCCGGCGTTTTTCAGGCTTTCCATATAACGGCCCGGATTGCCCCCGCCGGTGGTTACCACCGGTATCTGAGCCTTGATTACCAAATCAACGATCTCCTCAACATGAGGAGAGGCCAACATGAGATTAACCGCAAAAGGCTTTTGCGTACGCCGGCGGGCAAGCTCTATCTCCCTTTCCAGCCACGCCCGGTCTCCGTCGCCGGTACCTATTACTCCTAATCCTCCCGCCTCGGATACGGCTGCCGCCAGCCTTCCTCCCGCTATCCAGGCCATAGCGCCCTGTATTATCGGGTATTCGATATTTAGAAGATCACATAATCGGGTTCTGAAGCGCATCCCTAATCCCTCCCCCAGCGAACAATAGCTCCGCCGCAGGTCAGCCCTGCACCAAAGGCCACCATTAAAACCAAATCTCCCGGCCGGATTCTGCCCTCCAGGTCTGCCATGGAAAGAGCCACCGGTATAGAGGCAGCCGACATATTGCCGAATTTGTCTATATTGATCAGGGTCTTCGCTTCCGGTATATGCATACGTTTCATAGCTGTTTTTATGATACGGATATTGGCCTGGTGAGGCACAAAGACATCAATATCCCCATAATCAAGACCGGCCCGGGCCAGTAATTTTTCGCTGACTTCGGCCATAGCCTGGCTGGCGAAGCGGAACACCTCATTGCCATTCATTTTGATGTAATGCAAGCGGTCACGGATAGTTTGTTCCGAGGCTGGTAAAGCCGAACCGCCGGCCGGCATGTAGAGTGACTCGGCCCCCCTGCCGTCCGCCGCCAGATAGGTGGCGATGATACCTGCCGGAGACTCGCCCCGGGCCAGGACCGCGGCCCCGGCGCCATCGCCAAAAAGTACACAGGTATTGCGATCACTATAATCGGTTATTCGGGACAAGAGGTCGGAAGCCACTACCAGGATATAATTATATCCGGCGGTAGATAGGAACTTTTCCGCTACGGTCAGGGCATAAAGAAACCCGGTACAACCCGCTCCCAGATCAAAAGCCGCAGCATTGCGGGCTTCCAAACGCTCCTGCAGAATGCAGGCCGTAGCTGGAAACGGCATATCCGGAGTTACAGTCGCCACAATTATCAAATCCAGTTGCCCGGCTTCTATTCCGGCTTTTTGCAGAGCCATGGCGGCTGCATCGTAACAGAGGTCGGAAGTGCGCGTTTCCTTAGCGGCAATCCTTCTTTCTTTTATTCCCGTTCTCTCTATTATCCATTCGTTGTTGGTATCAACCATTTTCTCCAGGTCACTGTTACTCATGACCCGAGGAGGCAAAGCATGCCCCAGAGCTTTTATTTGAATGTTCAATTATCTACACCTGCCTGGTTGTTACTTTTTTGAGCCAAGATGCCGGCCGGGAAAAAGCTTGGTTAAATTAAAGCAGTTGGATAAAAGGATGTCAACAATTTTCAGAATATTCTTATTTCTTGCACAACTGTGCTCGCCCTTCCCTCAGGCGGCCATCACCAGAAATATTTGTCATCCGTTGGAACAAGTCATGCTAAGGCGGGGCTGAAAGCGGGGACAAATATATCACAGGAATAGTTCTTCAGAACATTCCTGTGATATATAAAATAATAAGTTTTAGTCGCCGTCTTATCTGAATATGTATTGAGTATGCTGGGCCTCAATGGCTTTGGAGATATTGTGAGCAAAGGGATAGATAGCCAGAATCAGCATCATGAGCGAAGGAAAAAATATCATCAACAGGGGATAGTCGGTCAGAAGCCCGGATACGCTATTTAGTCCGAAAATCATCGGCATGTGGAATAATTTATACACCGTGGCGTTAATAGTGGCTTTTCCTGCCCCAGCCAGGCTGGCGCTGTAATTAAGATAAGATATTATTATACTGGGAATAATATAGGCTAAAACTACCCCCACGCCTCTCCCTAAGTCTCTCTTAAAAGCCCGGGTCAAGGCTTCATACCATATAACCACCGCTAGCATAAAGGTTATTGTATAAGTAAATTCAGGATGCCAATTCCAAAAAGTGATCGCACCATAAGCAACGGCCGCCAGTATACAATAGGCCAAGAGCGCCGCCAGTCCATTTTTAATCTTTCGCATACGACTTCCTCCAAAGCTGCTGTCTTATTTGTCAGATAACTGTACAAATTATAACATTTATTTCGAGGATTGGCCTGTTATTTTATCCTAAAGCGGCAGTATATGCTAAAAAAAGCTGGCTTACGCCAGCTTTTTTATTAATTAAGCTATTACATCATACCCATTCCGGGGGCTCCGCCGCCCATACCGGCCATGGCTTTCGCGTCGTCCTTATTGGGAATTTCCGAAACCACAGCTTCGGTAGTAAGAACCATAGCTGCTATGCTGGCTGCATTCTGGACCGCTGAACGGGTTACTTTGGCCGGATCAATGATTCCGGCTGCTACCATATTCTCATAAACCCCGGTTAAAGCGTTATACCCTACTCCCGGAGCGGCTTCTTTTACTTTTTCAACTACTACCGAGCCTTCTACCCCGGCATTATTGGCAATTTGACGCAGCGGCTCTTCCAGAGCCTTCTTGACCAGATTTACTCCGGTAAACTCATCACCGGAAGCTTCAACCTTTTCTACTGCGGCCATAGCATTGATTAATGCGGTACCGCCTCCGGAAACCATGCCTTCTTCAACACCGGCTTTGGTAGCTGCCAAAGCGTCTTCAATGCGGTGTTTCTTTTCCTTCAGTTCGGTCTCGGTAGCGGCTCCCACCTGAATGATAGCCACGCCACCGGACAGCTTGGCCATTCTCTCCTGCAGCTTTTCTTTATCATACTCGGAATCGGTTTCTTCCAGCTGTCTCTTTATGTTGGCGATACGGGCTTTTATGTCTTCTTCGCTGCCGGCGCCATCTACGATTATGCATTCTTCCTTCTTGACTACTACCTGATGAGCCCGGCCCAGCATATCAAGGGTTACATTTTCCATCTTAATTCCCAGATCTTCTGAAGCTACCTGGCCTTTGGTCAAAATAGCGATATCATCCAGCATAGCTTTCCTTCTTTCCCCGAAAGCAGGGGCTTTGACTGCTACACAGTTGAATGTGCCCTTCAGTTTATTGACTATCAGAGTAGCCAAGGCCTCGCCTTCAACCTCCTCAGCAATCAGCAGCAAAGGTTTTCCGGTCTGAACCACTTTTTCCAGCACAGGCAGAACTTCCGTGATGGAGGATATCTTCTTGTCACTGATAAGAATGTAGGGATCATCCAGAACTGCTTCCATCTTTTCCGTGTTGGTTACCATATAGGGGGATATATAGCCGCGGTCAAAGCTCATGCCTTCGACCACTTCCAGATAAGTTCCCATGGACTGCGATTCTTCAACCGTGATAACTCCATCCCGGCCCACCTTCTCCATAGCATCCGCAATCAGGGCGCCGATTTCGGAATCGTCGGCAGAAATAGCAGCTATCTGAGCAATAGATTCTTTGGAATCCACCTCTTTGCTGATATTCTTTATCTCTTCTACCGCAGCTTTTACCGCCATTTCAATGCCCCTTCTCATGATCATGGGATTGGCGCCGGCGGCTACGTTTTTCAGACCTTCTTTTATCATTGCCTGGGCCAGAACAGTTGCGGTGGTGGTTCCGTCACCAGCAACATCGTTAGTCTTGATGGCTACTTCTTTAACCAGCTGGCACCCCAGATTTTCCCAGGGATCTTCCAGGTCAATATCTCTGGCGATAGTTACACCATCATTGGTAATTGTGGGTGAACCAAACTTCCTATCTAAAACCACATTGCGGCCTTTGGGTCCCAGAGTTACTTTAACCGCATTGGCCAAGGTATCAACGCCTCTTTCCAATGCTCTTCTGGCTTCTTCCCCAAACTTAATTTCCTTGGCAATCATCTGTATGTCCTCCTTCTTCCGTTTAGTTTAATTTGGCCAGTATGTCACGTTCGGACATAATTAAATATTCTTCTCCATCAAGCTTGATTTCAGTTCCAGCATACTTGGAGAAAATAATCCGATCGCCGACAGCTAAAGTCATAGGCAGCCTTTCTCCCTTATCATTCATGGCGCCGGGGCCTACTGCCAGGACTTCGCCTTCCTGGGGTTTTTCTTTGGCTGTGTCGGGAACATACAGCCCGCTTTTGGTTTTTTCTTCAGTAACTTCCATAACTTTAATAACCAGCTTGTCTGCTAATGGTTGGATCTTCAAAGGTTATACCCCCTTCAATTTGATGGTGTTGTTAGCACTCAATAAGCGTGAGTGCTAACATAACTATAATATAGGTCAGACTATGTAAGTATTCAAATTAGATTTCTCCTTAAATCTGCCTGATATTATCGATTTATATTATGCTACGGTCATTTTCTTTTTATACCTCTTAAAATCAAGTTTTTTTATTATTTTCCGAGATAGGTACTAACCCGGTGCAAATGTTGGAAGCACATAAACCCGGATTTGCATATTAACAGGCCATGGCCGGGAGGGCCGCAACCAAGAATGAAAAAAACGGTTCGGCTATATTTTTTGACGCGGAATTCCGGGAATTTAGAGGGAAGAACGCGGAAGAGAACCTTAATAAGCTCCGCGTATTTCCCAAAGATTCCACGGGTTCCGCGTCTGTTTTTACTAATGAAACGGTGGTCCCAAGTCTATTTGCATATTGATAGAGGCAAAATAAAAGTATGAAGTAAATTTGCAGTAATTATCGCATATGCTGCAGCCGGGGCTGAAAATTGGCATAACTGCACAAAACAAAACGCCGGGGTGACATTCCGGGTGGCTGAATTTATTCTCTTATTACTCCCGGCCGCATTCGCCGGTGCTGCCGATCATGGTCTCCAGCCCATGCGCCAAAGCGGGCAGGATGGCTTCCAGGGATTCACGCACCCCTTTGACACTCCCCGGCATGTTTATTATCAGGGTCTTGCCTCTTATTCCGGCTACTCCTCGCGACAACATGGCCTTGGCAGTCTTCTGCAAACCATAATAGCGCATAGCTTCCGGGATACCGGGCACTATCTTTTCAATCACTGTCAGAGTAGCATCCGGCGTTACATCCCGGCTGGAAAAACCGGTTCCGCCCGAGGTAAGTATGAGATCCAGAGCCATGCTGTCACAGGCATGACATAATTTGTCTGCTATGAGCTCTTTTTCATCCGGTATGATTTCGTAATAATCTATGCTGTATTCCGGTCCCAGCATCTCGGCTATCTTTTTCCCGCTCAGATCTTCCCGTTCCCCCCGGGAACCTTTATCACTCATAACCAATATTCCTGTACGAAACATTATATCACCTCTACCTGGTCGCCTTTTTTTATTTCTCCACCCGCAATTACGCGACAGAAAAGGCCTTCATAGGGCAACAGGGTGACGCCCAGAGTCCGGGTGACCACGCTGGGATGATCCTCCTTGCCGATCTGGGATACTTCCAGAATCGCATCCGAACCTATTTGCAAACGCCCGCCTATCCCTACCGCAGCCAGGTCAATGCCGTCTATAAGCAGGTTCTCGGCAAATTCGCCCGGGCCTACATTCATATTCTTTTCCTTATTGACTTTCTCCACACTGGCCCGATTGAGACAAGTCACCTGGCGGCCCCAGGGACCTGCATGCCCATCGTTTTCTATACCATAATCCCTTATCAGCCGGGCAGCCTTTACTTCTTTTTTAAGCTGTCCCCTTTCCGGAGCTATGCAGATTGAGTACAAGGTTCCTTTCATCCTCATATTCTCCTTTACGATTACCCTCTTTTTACATGACCGCTCTTGCCGCCCCATTTTTCCAGGAGTTTAATCTCTTTGATCTCCATCCAGCGATCCACCGCCTTGGCCATATCGTATATGGTTATCGCAGCAATTGCGGCAGCGGTTATGGCCTCCATTTCCACCCCGGTTTTGCCGGTAGTTTTGACTACAGAAGTTATTATGACGGAGGAAGTATCATCATCCAGCTCAAACTGTATATCAACTGCATTCAACATCAAAGGGTGACACATGGGTACTAAACTGGAGGTCTGTTTGGCTCCCATGATACCTGCAACCTGGGCCACTCCTAAGACGTCGCCTTTCTTAATTCCCCCGCTCTTTATCAAAGCCAGAGTTTCAGGCTGCATAGAGATAACAGCCCGGGCTACGGCCACCCTTTCACTGTCATCTTTGCCGCCGACATCAACCATTCTCGCCCTTCCCTGTTCGTTGATATGGGTTAAATCCATTCTTAGCCTCCTATTTGAAACATCTTGCGCTGGTTTTTGTTTCCCCAGCCCCCATTCATAAAGTGACGCGCCGGCTTCATGGCAATTGCCTCCCGGAACAGTTTCTCCAGTTCCTGGTCACTGGCTCCGGCCTGCATGGCGGTTTTAAGGTCTATCTCCCTTTTATCATAGAGGCAACCCCTGAGCTTGCCGTCAGCCGTCATGCGGATACGATTGCACTCGCTGCAAAAATGGTTGCTCATCGGAGCAATAAATCCGATTGAGCCCTGTCCTCCGGTTATGCGGTAAGATTTGGCCGGGCCATTGCCTTTTATAGTCTTGTCCGGCTTTAATTCATATTCCCTTTCGATCTGGCTTTTAACTTCATCAATGCTTATCATCCGTTCTTTTTTCCAGTAATGCAGGTCTCCAATGGGCATAAATTCTATAAATCTGAGATGCAGGGGGTAATCATAAGCCAGACGGACAAAATCCATAATTTCATTATCATTAAAATCCCTGATTATTACGGTATTTATTTTTACCGGATGCATCTCCAGCTCCAGAGCTTTAAATATGGCTCTCCAGGCATCTTTTAAATCACCCCGTCGGGTTATGAAGCGATATTTCACTTCTGACATCGTATCCAGGCTGATGTTGACCCTTTTTAAACCGGCCTCTTTCAGTTCCTGGGCCATGTCAGGATAAAGAATACCATTGGTAGTAATGGCGATATCATTAATTCCTGCCACTTGAGAGGTATAACGCACAAGTTGTCCGATATTCTTGCGCACCAGAGGCTCTCCGCCGGTAAATCTGACCTTGCGTATCCCCACTGCGGTTGATATTTTAATTAAACGGGCCAAGTCCTCCAGACTTAAAATCCTATAATGTCCCAGGTCGCCCACACCTTCTTCGGGCATGCAATAACGACAGCGCAAATTGCAGCGGTCGGTTACCGATACCCGCAAATAATTGATATTCCGTTGGTAATTGTCCAGCATATTCTCACTCTCCCCGGGACTGTCATTAAGCATCTGCTCCTCAGAAGCAACCCAGTTCACAGGCAAAAATCTTAATTCCCGCCTGATCACACAATTTCCCCATATCTTCTAAGGCAATACCCATTTTTTCTGCTAATTCGCGGGCTTCGGAGCAGCTCATTCTGCCATTGGGAAACATCTCCTGCAACTTCACAATCAATTCTTTAGGTTCCGCCATAATCAAAAAAACCTCCCCTAAAAAATAGCTCCCTTAAATAAGGGAGTATACAGCCTCAAATATATCTGGTATACTCCTTTCCCAACAGGAGGCATACAGGTTTCCCGGCATACCCTCTCGTTCAGCCGCCATAATCGCAAGATCTTAGGCCAACTGAATCGGAGTCTCCATGTTGTTTAATTATACAACATTCATTATTTTTATTGCTACTACAATTTTTTACAAAATCTTCGTTTATTGCAAATCTTTATAGCGTTTATACTGTAGAAAAGAGGCAGAATTATGGTATCATTTTAATTAGTAAATAATATTCTATTATAATGAAAAACCATCCGGCGAGGAGGTTATTAAAAAAGTGACAGCTATACAATGGATACTGGCAGCTGTAGTGTGCGGAGCCATTGAGATTGCCACTGTTGGACTATGGTTTCTCTGGCTGGCCCTGGCAGCTCTGATTGTGGCCGGGGCGGTGAGTGTAGGATGGTTGCCCTCACTTGAAACTCAGTTGCTGGTCTTCGCTTTTTTGACTCTATTGTTTATCATTTTTACCCGCCCCCTGGTTATGAAGCTCTTTAAGACTAATGACACCCTGAGTAATGTTAATGCGCTGGTCGGTCAGCACGGTATCGCTACCAGCAGTATTGAGCCTCTCCACTTTGGGCAAGTTAAAGTAAATGGTGAAATCTGGACCGCCATATCCGGTGAAAAGATTGAAGCCGGCCACAGGATCATAGTTACTGGAATAGACGGGGTTAAGCTCCAGGTAGTAAAGTCGATTGATTAAAATTTTGAAATCAAAATCGAAAGGGGAAATTAATATATGCCGGTACTGAGACTTTTTGTCGACCTTATTATTGTCATCTTTGTTATCCTCATTGCCTTTTCCGCTATCAAAATTATCAGGCAATCTACGGTGGGAATTGTTGAGAGGCTGGGTAAGTTTCACAAGATGGCCGAGCAGGGAATTAATATGATCATTCCCTTTATTGATTCTTTCCGGGCCGTGGTGGATCTGCGCGAGCAGGTGGTGGACTTTCCTCCTCAGCCGGTCATAACCAAGGATAATGTTACTATGATGATTGACACGGTGGTCTATTATCAGGTCACTGATGCCTTTAAATACACCTATGAAATCGCTAATCCTATCATGGCCATCGAAAATCTTACCGCAACTACCCTCAGAAACATTGTGGGCGATCTGGAACTGGATGAGACTCTTACCTCCAGAGATCTGGTCAATACCCGCCTCAGGACTATACTGGACGAAGCTACTGATAAATGGGGCATTAAGGTAAATCGGGTAGAACTGAGAAATATTCTTCCTCCCAAGGACATTCAGACCGCGATGGAAAAGCAGATGCGGGCGGAAAGAGAAAAAAGAGAAGCCATATTGCAGGCCGAAGGACAAAAAACGGCTACCATACTGGAAGCCGAAGGCCGCAAACAGGCTGCCATATTAAATGCCGAAGCGGTTAAAGAGGCTAATATCCGCGAGGCCGAAGGAAGCCGGCAGGCTAAAATACTGGAAGCCGAGGGCGAGTCACAGGCCGTATTGCTGGTGCAGAGGGCCCTGGCTGACAGTCTGGTTATGCTGAAAGAAGCTTCCGCTGACGAGAAAGTCCTGGCCTTAAAATCCCTTGAAGCCCTGAAGGTAATCAGCGACGGGCAGGCGACCAAGCTTATTATCCCCTCTGACCTTGCCGGACTGGGCGGAGTATTCGCCGCCCTTAAGGAAGCTACTCTGGATAACCCGAAAGGAAACGGGCAAGTTAATTCCTAAGCAAAGGGCATAAATAAAAGGGGGCGTTCCCACGGGTTCTTATTTCTGAGTCGAATCCGGGAAAACGCCCCTTATTTTTCTTATTCAAAAAAAGTTCATATCCACTGCAATTTCAGAGCGGTCGGTAACTATCCAGTGCAGCGGCACATCTCCGGTATGAGGGAAGATATTGTCCACCATCTGATATTCATAACAGACTCCACAGTTGAAACAATCCCTGCTGAGACGGGGGAGGAAACGATCATAGTAGCCCTTCCCATACCCCAACCGATATCCCTTGGCGTCAAAAACCAGACCAGGCACTAAAACCACATCAATTCTGTCGATTGCAAAAGGCTCTCCCCGGGGTTCACAGATGCCAAAAGACCCGCACCCCACATCATCCCAATCTTTAAACTCTATTGCCTCCAGGCAATTGCCCTCTACCCGCGGAAGCAATATAGTCCTGCCCTGTTCCTTAAGCCGCTCTAACCAGGGGATAAGGTTGACCTCATTTTTAATGCTGCTATACCCCATTATCACCTGGGCCCCGGCCAACGGCTGCAGCTGTTCCAGCCGCTGGCATATCCGCCGGCTGAGGGCATCTACCTCCAGACCGGACATCGCTTTCCTCCGGGCCGCCATCTTGCGGCGCAGCTGGTCTCGTCCCGCCGGTCCGGAACCCTCCTTACCGATATCCCGGTCGGCCCTGTCCACCATTTTCTAAGCTCCTTCCCGGTGACGTGATTTCACCCATTCATAGGCTAATAGAGCCAGGCCCAGCAAGACCAGAGTATAAACCTGGCCGATTGACAGCCAGCCAATAAAAATTTCATTGGAGCGGAAAAATTCAACAATAAAACGATAAACCGAATACCCGATTACATACAGTAAAAATACCTGACCGGGAAATTTACGCCGCGGGTAAAATCTTATGAGCACTATAAACAGAAGAATATTCAGAGCTGAACCATAGAGCTGGGTAGGATGCCGGTGATAGGCATCCACCGCCGGAAAAACTACGCCGCAGGCTGATTCGGTTATATTTCCGTAGCAGCACCCATTCAAAAAACACCCGATCCGGACCAGAGCATAACCCAGAGCCAGATAAGGAGCAAACATGTCGGCTACTTTCCAGAAGGACAGCTTTTTATAACGCAGATAGACTATAAAAGGGATCAGCCCTCCAACCAGCCCGCCATACCAGGCCATTCCTCTGAAACCCCCGTCCTGCAGTCTGAAAAGCATCAGGGGATCGGACAGGAAGACAGCCCAATCGTAAGTAAAAACATAAGCTATACGAGCTCCTATAATGCCAAATATGACACACAGCATGACCAGGTCAAGAACCATATCCCGTTCATAGCCTTCCCGATCAAATAAGCGGCCGATGCCGATAATGGCTACAATTACAGCTATAGCCAGCATCAAGCCCCAGGAGAATACATTTATTTTCCCAATAGTAAATAAAACCGGCTGCACTCTTATCACTCCTTACTTCCCGGTTATCCACAGGAAGCTTTGTTCTATATTAAGGCAACGACATTTTACGCTAGGACTTCACAGCTAATTTTTATATTTGCCGGATGCGGAAAATTAGTTATCAACAGACTTATACACATTATCCACAGGTACTTTTCACAGGGACAATCAGACCAGGATAAGCATTGACATTAAGGGGGGCATAAATGTTTTTAATGTAATTAATATGGGCATTGCCGGCAATCATAGCCGCATTATCGGTGCATAAATGCAAAGAAGGATAATATACCGGCAGTCCCTGTTCCCGGCCTCTTTTTTTCATCAGATTTCGCAGTTCCTGATTGGCTGCCACTCCGCCCGCCAACAGTATTGACCGGGCCTTGAATTGTTCCGCAGCATGCATGGTCTTTTCCACCAGTACTTCCACCAGAGCCGCCTGAAACTCTGCCGCTAAATCATTTACGTTAGCCAGTCCCTTTCGTTTAAGCTTATTCCATTCGTTCATGGCGGCTGTTTTCAAACCGCTGAAACTGAACTCAAAATCGTTTCTATCCAGGAATACCCGGGGCAGAATCACCTTACCGGGCTCACCTTTTTGGGCGGCCTTTTGAATGGCCGGTCCTCCCGGGTAACCCAGGCCTAAAAAACGAGCCACCTTGTCAAAAGCCTCCCCGGCGGCATCATCTCGGGTTTCGCCGACCAGCTCATATTCTCCTATGGAGGGCATGTAGACCAGGCTGGTATGGCCTCCTGAAACCACCAGACACAGAGCAGGAAGTTCAATGGCGGAATGCTCCAGAAAATTGGCATAGATATGACCCTCCAGATGGTTGACCGCCAGTAGCGGGCGATTAAGCGCATAAGCAAAGGCCTTGGCAAATGATAGACCCACCAGCAAAGCTCCAATCAAACCCGGCCGGTTGGTAACGGCTACCGCATCAATATCGTTATAGGACAGCCCTGCATTTTCAAAAGCGGTATCTACCACCAAGCCTATATTCTCTATATGTTTGCGTGACGCCACTTCCGGCACTACCCCGCCGAATTGGGAGTGTATATCAATTTGGGAGTTAACCACATCGGATAGTATCTCCCGGCCGTTTTTAACCACCGCGGCAGCCGTCTCATCACAGGAAGTCTCTATACCCAGAATTAATACATCGTGCAATCTATCTCACCTTTTCCGTTATTAAACAGCAATTTAGTCATTATAATAGCATCTTCATTGTTATCAGAGTAGTATTTTTTCCGCAATCCGGTAGGGACATAGTCCAGGTTGCGATACATCTTCAGGGCGGCCTGGTTGGAAGGACGAACCTCCAAAAGTATACGCCGGGCCTTTTTATCCCGGGCCGTTTTTTCCAATTCTTCCATCAGGGCAGTCCCAATCCCGGCCTGACGAAAGTCTAAACCAACCGCTACATTGGTTATATGGGCCTCTTCAAACACTATCCAAATTCCGCCGTACCCGGCGATTTCTCCCTCGTAATCACATACCAGGTAAGTGGCAAAGTTGTTTTTTAATTCTCCCAGATACGACTCCCGCGACCAGGGCAGGGTAAAAGATTGTTTTTCAATCTGCATAACTTCATCTATATCCTGGGAGGTCATCTTCCTCAAGATAAAGTTGCGGTTAAGCATTATAACTCTCCTTTTCCCAAACGATATTCGGCTTCCGATAAACGTATATATGAGGGACGCAATTGCATAATATCCTCCACCTGCCCCTTAGCCAGTTTGTCTGCCCCCAGATCACCCAGTGCTGAAGCCCGGGGAAGCATTAGATGGGGAGGAGGTATCAGCAATTGTTGGCCCAGCTTTTCCGCAAAGAACTCCGTATAAGGATAATAGCCATCCCCCAGAAGAATAATACGGTTCTTGCCATATTTTGCCGCCACTTCGACTGCATCGGCCAGGAATTCTTCCGGTGCACAGGCTCTGGCTTCCAGCAATGGCAAGGGCAGTTTACCGGCAACATCATAGAAGCCGCAATAAACTTCCTGCTTGCGTGCATCCAGCAAGGGACAGACCAGAGCATCGCCGGCCCAAATGTTGTGGGCCAGCGTGTCCAGGGTAGATACCCCTGCTACCGGTATACCCGCAGCCATACTCAATCCCTTGACTGCCGCCAAACCAATTCTTAAGCCGGTAAAAGACCCGGGACCGGTAGTTACCGCCAAAGCATCAACCTGGTCCAGCGTACGTTCAGACTCGTTCAAAACCCGGTCTACCATCAGCATCAGGGTTTCCGAATGAGTTTTCTTATAATTGGAGAACTCCTCTTTGATGAGTCTCCCGTCATCCATCAAAGCCACCCCGGCAACCGGAGTAGCGCTATCTATAGCCAGTATCAGCATAGTCGCTTAATTTCCTCCACTTTAGCCTGATAACGGTCGCCTATACCGCTTAACCTGACCAGCCGCTCGCGTTCATAGTCTCCTTCTACCAGTTCAATGTTTATCAGCATGGCTTCGGCAGGGAGCATGGCAGCGCCGGCCTGGGGCCACTCAATCAGGCTCAGGCCTTCTTTTTCCAGATAATCCTCCAGCCCCAGATCGCCCAAATCGCCTCCTTCCAGGCGATAAAAGTCGAAATGGAATATGTCTATATCAGCCGGGTAGACGTTCATAAGGATAAAGGTAGGGCTGGTTACTCTACCGGCATAGCCCAGACCGCGTGCAATCCCCCTTACCAGGGTAGTTTTCCCGGCTCCCAGTTCACCTCTCAGGTATACTACATCATTCTTCTCCAGCACCCGGGCCAGCAATCCTCCCAAGGATATCATTTCTTCCTCGCTATGTACCGTTATCAGCAAATAGTTTTCACCTCAATGCATCTCCATTAATCTAGCTTATAGTACTCGTCCCGAATCTGCTTAAAGTCTTCCCAGGTCGGCCTTTTATAAGACTCATTGCGCAGCAGGGCTGCGGGGTGAAAGGTGGCCATTATTTTAATACCCTGCCGGGCCAGCCATTTGCCTCTTATGGCAGTAATGCGGGCCCGGGGGTCTATTACCGTCTGGCTGGCCAGCGATCCGAGACATACTAATATTTCCGGTTTAATAAAACGAATCTGAGCCTCCAAATAATTGCGGCATTCCTTAACTTCATCCGGTTTGGGCAGACGGTTCCCCGGAGGACGGCATTTGACCACATTGGCTATAAAAACCTCGGGCCGGTGCAACTGAGACGCCTGCAAAATCTTGTCCAGCAGTTGCCCGGCTCGCCCCACAAAGGGTCTGCCCTGATGATCTTCTTCCATACCCGGTCCCTCGCCCACCAGCATCAACCGGGCATTGCTCTTGCCCTCGCCAAATACTACCTGTCGGCAGCCTTCTCTCAAACGGCAGCGCTGACATTGCCGGGCCCGTTGCTCCAGTTCAGCCAGGTTCTTCAGCTCTAAAAAAGCGTCTTCCGATTTTACTCCAGGAATAAAGGGAAGATAAAGCGGTCTTTCGTCTTCCCGGTTCTCCTCCTGATACGGTTCCGGCACTTCCGGCCGACCAAATAAATCAGGCTGTTCAATAGACATTTTCTCCCCTCCCGCTCAATTCTAACCGTTCTCCAGATAAACTTCCATTTATTTTGCCTGCGGTCTAAACCTGAATCGGTTTTTATTTAACCACAGCTTAACATAGACAGGCAATGATTTCGGTATAAAATAAAGCGGATTGAATAAAATCAACCCGCTTCAAAACCGGTTCAGCTACCGGCTGAGGTTTTTATCAAGAACCCGGTAAAGGTCGTCGAAGCCATTACCGATACGCCAGAAGGATATGCCGCCCAGGCGATTTTCCAGAGCCACGGTCCATTTTTCATTCAGGCTCTGCTCATTTTCCATCCAGATTTCATGACGCCCGCCCTTTTCATCATAATAGATATAATAGGGACTCATGCTGTCCTGGTCAAAGAACTCCTCAACTTCGTAGCGGCTCTCAATCTCCGCCAGTTTTGATGCGGTCACGGTAACCGCATTGCTGCCTGGAGACCAATTGTAGCCGTAAGTCGGCATCCCCAGGAGGACTTTTTCCCGAGGCATATTGCTGATCATAAAGTCGGCGGTCTCTTTTACCCACCACAAGGGAGCTACCGGTCCCGGTTTGGAGGTAGTGTAACTGTAATCGTAGGCCATCACCACCACCCGATCCGCTATCTGACCAATTTTTTTATACTGGTAGGGAGTGAGCCAGGTTTCCTTGCCCGTACGGGCATAAACTGCCACCGACAGCATCTTGTCGTCTCCCAGAGCCGTCTTAAGCTCCTGCAGGAATGAGGTAAACAGGCTCGCATCCCGGTAATCCATGAGTTCAAAGTCGATATTGACCCCATCATAATTGCTTTTCTGCACTTCATCCAGGAGATTACCTATCAGTAAAGCCCGGCTTTTCGGGCTGGAAAGCAAACGATGCACCGGGTCCTTATTCATCAAAACGACGCTGGCATGAGTTCTGATCCCCTTCTGGCGCACCATTTGCAAAATCTGATCGTAGTCATCCTCGTATTCGTAAAACAGCTCGCCTTCAGGGTTGGTTTGAAACCAGCGAAAAGCAATATCGGTAAACAGATGCAGATTTTTCTGCAATTCTGATCCCCGGGTATAATAATAATAAGCAAATACCTCGGGACGATACTGGAAATCAATTACTACTTCCTGCTCCTCCGCCTTCCAGCCCACTACAGCGCCTAAATTTTCCGCCAGAAAACGGAGCGGGATATAGGTACGATCCTCGTATATGTAAGGGGCGGCATCAAAATACTTTACCTGCCCGTCCACTTTGGCCTCATTATCGCCGATAAAAAATTCTATGTATTGGCCCCGGACATCCATGGCCACTTTTTGCAGGCTTTCGTCCCAGTATACCTGGCCTTGGAGGGCTTCGTCCTCAATAACAAATCGGATCGGCACCATGGCTCTGTTCTCGACAATCTGGGGAGGCGGTTCCACCTGATGCAGTTCTCCGTCAATCCTTATCCCGGGACCAGTCTCAGCCCTGACATTTCCAGCCAGCCCCAGAGTTAGGAACATAACCGCCAGCAATATTAAAATGTTTTTGGGTCGCAATAACATCACCTCTTTTAAATCTTTTTTCAAATATCTGACCTTAAGGCATTTTCTCTTGCAGTAATCTCTGAAAAAGCGACAGCCTATATAATAATAGGGAATATTTCGATATTACTTTCACTGGCAGCCTGGTAATAATTTTCATCCGGTAAAATTCAGGCCCCGTCAATCACTGACAGAGGCAGCCTCATGAAGGATACCATCTAGTTTACAAACCGGCTGCGAGGCAAGAGTATTTCCAGGTCTTCCAGAGGAACATGGACCATATTATCCTGGTTCACCACCGCGATTATGGCCATTTCCTCCCCGCTGTACTCCTCATTGTAAAAGCCCAGAACACATATAGTCATCATTACCCCGTTAAGATACACGGTAAAAAAATCGCCTTTGTTCAAGTTAAGCCCCCCAAATCTTGCCATCCACCATAACCAGACTGAGCCGGGATCTGAAATCAAAGGGATGAGCGTCGAAGATAGCCAGGTCAGCCCGCTTTCCCGCTGCTATGCTTCCCAGTTCTTTATCAACGCCCAGTATTTGCGCCGGCCCCAGGGTTATAGCCCGCAAAGCCAATTCTTCATCCAGCCCCTCCCGTACCGCCAGAGCAGCGCAGACCCGCAGGTGTTCTATGGGTACTACCGGGTGGTCGGTTATCAGAGCAAACTTTACCCCCTGCCCAGCCAGCAGACCGGCGTTTTTAAATGACACTTCCTTCATTTCCACCTTGGCCCGGTTTACCAGTAAAGGTCCCAGGAAGACGGGTACATCTCTTTTCAACAGTTCGTCGGCAATGAGAAAAGCCTCGGTACCGTGCTGGATAATTAAGTTTACATCAAATTCGTCCTTTATCCGCAAGGCGGTAAGCATATCATCCGCCCGGTGTACATGAAGCAATAAGGGCAGTTCTTTTTTAAGAACCCTTATCAGCACTTCCTGCTTTGGATAGTCTTTTATCTCCGCTTCTTCCTTAGCCATATCCTGGCGAGCATGGTAAAGGGCCCCCCGCAACAGACTGGCACTGGCCATACGGGTATGGGGAGTCTTTTTCTGGGCCCCATAGACCCTTTTGGGGTTTTCCCCCAGAGCAGCTTTTAGACCCCAGGGCTGCCGATAAATCATTTCCGGCAAAGATGGTGCCAGGTGTTTCAGGAATACCGCCTGACCCCCAATTATATTGGCGCTGCCGGGCATGCACAGGGAGCGGGTAACACCGCCTCGCAGAGCGTCGGCAAAAGCCAAATCGGAAAAGTTTATGCCATCAAGCGCTCTTAATTGTGGAGTAAGGGGATCACTGGTCTCGTTGACATCATCACCTTCTACCCGGTAAATTTCTTCCTCCAAACCAATATGAGTATGGCCATCAATAAATCCTGGACATATATACTTACCGCCGGCATCTATGGTCGGGCAGTTTGCGGGAATCACCACATCTTTTCCCACGGCTCGAATGATCTCACCTTCTACCAGTATGATGCCTTCATCCAGATTTCCGGCTTCCCCCATAGTAAGTACCCTGCCGCCTTTGATTGCTATCATGTCATCTCTCCTCCACACCAATATTTTATGAATTCCACCAGGTTGCGGTTCTATCTGAAGCCCGGTATTATCTGCCTGTTAATTACCCGCTGTTTGAGCCGCCTGCACCAAAGCCCGGAAAAGCTGATCGGAAGCTTTATCCCGCATACATTCGGGGTGCCATTGCACCCCCAGGATAAACGGAGCTTCAGCACTTTCAACCGCTTCTATTATACCATCCGGAGCCAAGGCACTGATCCGCATACCCCGTCCCGGCCGCTCAATGGCCTGATGATGAAAGCTGTTGACCCTGATCTCAGCCTTATCCAAAATTTTGGCCAAGAGGGTTCCCGGTTTAATGGTTATATCATGAAAAGGATACTCTCTGGGGGCCTCTTGCTGATGTTTAAGGGGGGAACTGATATCCTGCATCAGACTCCCCCGGGCAGCTACGTTCAGAATCTGGCATCCCCGGCAAATCCCCAGAACAGGTAATCTGCGGTCCATTACCAGTTCTGCCAGCTTCAATTCAAAATAATCCCGGCGGGGATTTATTTCCCCCAATCCCCACTGGGGCAATTCCCCCCAATGAAAGGGATCCACGTCCCCTCCCCCCGGAAATACATAACCATTACATATCTGCAGGTAGGGCTCCAATAGGTTCAGGTCTTCAATTGGCGGCAGCAAAACAGCACTCGCTCCCGCCCGGTAAAGAGCATCCACGTAAAAATCACTCAGGCAGTACTCCTTGATATCCATATCGTAGTTGCTGCAAATTCCTATCAATGGCCGCAAAAAATCTCCTCCTCATCTGAACTTTATAAAATGTATGCATGGGGGAAGTCATAATTTACGGCCAAGGGGAATGACAAATAAAGGAATGCCGGGGCTATGTTCCTAATTGAGCCCCACCGTCCTTTATCAGCGATGGCAGGCAAAAAATAAAGGGACTGGGGGGGTCCCAATCCCTAGCTCCTCCAACACTTCAGCGTTGTTATGTAACTATATTTCCTCCAGCCCCAAACTGATAATAAGGGCCTTATCAACCTTTAACATGGTCTCATCTCTTAAAACTGCTATACGCTGTTTCAGCCGGCTCTTGTCAATGGTTCTGATCTGTTCCGCCAGTATTACGGAATCTTTTTCCAGTCCGTAAGTAACAGCATCAATTTCTACATGGGTAGGCAATTTGGCTTTGTTAATCTGGGAGGTTATGGCCAGTATAATCGTGGTTGGACTATACTGGTTGCCAATATCGTTCTGAACCACCAGAACCGGACGGATACCTCCCTGTTCCGAGCCCACCACCGGATTTAGCTGGGCAAAATAAATTTCACCTCGTTTGATCATGCACGTTATCACTCCAACAGTTTTTCTATACAGTTAGACAGGGCTTCTTCCTCCACGCCTGAATTCTCACAGGCTATGTTTAAATTAATTTCAGCCATTTCCAGATAGCCTTTTTTCATCTGCTCTATAAGTAATTTCTTTTTCCGCTCCCCAAGATAAAATCTGATTGCCTCTCTAAATATCTCACTCCGGTTTTTGCACTCAATATATTTTATATTATCAACTTCGCCGAGGAGACTTTCAGGAATCGTTATTATAATTCTTTTCGAGGATGGCAAAATCGAGCACCTCCACGCTAATAAAAAATCCCATTGATACACTTATTATATTAGTCAACAAGAGGGCTCGCAAATCCAATAATTACAATTTATTTATATCAGAGCCTATCATTCTTGAAAATCCTGGGTATCCGTGACCCCAGGGCTGATACCACCTCATAGTTTATAGTTCCCATTGCCGCAGCCAAATCATCGGCAGTTACCCCGTCTTCAGCCCGACCGAAAAGAATTATCTGATCTCCTTCTTTAACTTCCCCTATCCCACTGACATCAAACATGCACATATCCATACAGACATTTCCTACCAGCGGCACCCGTTTTCCCCTGATTACAGCCCACACCCGGTTGGAAAGCAAGCGGCTGTAGCCGTCGGCATAGCCAATGGGTACGGTAGCCACCGGGGTATCCTGTTGGCAGCAGTAGGTTCTGCCATAGCTTACACTGTACCCGGCGGGCAAGGTCTTAACATAACTGACTCTGCTTTTCAGAGTCATTACCGGTATAATATCCAGTTCATGCCGTTCGCTTGGCGGAGAGGGATATAAACCATACAGCACTATCCCGGCCCTGATCATGTTAAAATGGGCTGTGGGGAAGTTCATCAAAGCGGCACTGTTAGAACAATGCTTGAGCGGGATATTTATCCCTCTATCCTCCAGTTGGCGGATAAAATCGGCAAAAGTGCTTAATTGCTGCCGGGTAAAGTCACTGTTTTCCACATCCGCTTCAGCAAAATGGGTAAAAAGGCCTTCGATCCGTATCCCGGGCAGAGCTGCTATTTTCTGCACTTGGTCCAGGCTTTCCCTGCCGGGGAGAAAACCGATGCGCCCCATACCGGTATCCAGTTTGATATGCACATAGGCTTCACGGTTGAGCTTTAGCGCCGCCTGGGACAGGCCCCGGGCTGCTTCCAACGTGAATACCGTGGTTCTTATCCCTTCAGCCACTACCCTTTCCGCATCCCGGGCGGGAGTATTACTCATCACCAGGATAGGAATATCATCTATTTCCTGAGCCAAAGACAATGCCTCATCCAGGCTGGCCACCCCAAAAAAGTCGACTTTTGCCTCCCGGCAGACCCTGCTTACTTCCAGCATACCGTGACCATAGGCATTGGCCTTAACCATCGCCATAACCTTGGCATCTCCCGCCGACTTCTTAATTGAAGTCAGGTTATGCCTGAGTGCTGCTAAATCTATTTCTGCCCATGTTGGCCTATGATTATCCATTACTTTTAACCAGTGTCTTTAAAATATCGTTACGGGTAATTATTCCCACCAGCTTGCCGTGCCTTACCACCGGCAGCCGATTGATAGCCCGCTTTTGCATGATTGCCACAATTTCACTGACGGGGGTGTCTTCTTCCACCGTAAACACCTTGGAACTCATGGCATCTTTTACCTTGGAGGCGGCATATTTTTTTATATCGTTATTAAAACGTATGGGGTTTTCCAGAAAAATAATACTGTCAAATAAGGTCAAATAAAAGGGCACTTTTAATTCACTGGCCTTGACCATCAGGTCTTTTTCAGTAATTATTCCTACCACGTGCTCCTCGGCATCGACTACCGGTATGCCGCTGATCTTGTTTTCCAGCAAGATATGAGCCGCTTCATCCACCTTGTCGTCGGGCCTGACCGTAATAACTTCTCTGGTCATGATCTCCCTGGCTAACATAAGGCTGACCTCCTTTATCATCCTAATATTTCGTACTGTTTTATAACTTCCGGCAGACAGGCAATAAGATCCCCGGCTATAAGGCCTCGTTCCCCCTTTATCCGGGCAGCCAGGTCACCGGCCAACCCATGCAGGTAAACCCCGGCAAAAGCTGCCTCCTGGGGTTTTAAACCCTGAGCCACAAGCCCCGCTATAATCCCGCACAGCACGTCTCCGCTGCCAGCCGTGGCCATCCCCGGATTACCGCTTATATTAATATAAACCTCTCCGGCCGGATTGGCGACAACGGTTTTATCTCCTTTTAATACCAAACTCACTCCCCATTCCCGGGCAAAGCTGCGGGCAAATTCCACCCGGTCGGATTGAATCTCCTCTATGCTCTTCCCGGCCAGGCGTGCCATCTCGCCCGGATGCGGAGTGAGGACAACCGGGACCTGGCGGTCTTTTAATATAGTAATATCATCCTGCAGGGCATTTAAACCATCAGCATCAATCACCACCGGCACCCCCGCCCTTTCCAGGACAAAACGTATGACGGCGCCCGCCTCGGGATAGCGGGACATGCCCGGCCCAATGGCACAGACGGATACTGTCCCCAAAAGGTTCTCAATAGCCGGAAGAGCATCCAGAGCAATGGCTGACTGCCCGGTCTCCGCCAGTGGAGCAGTCATTACTTCCATAAGGCTGGAATCCACCACCGCCGCCAGTGATGCTGGTACCGCGGCTGTAACCAGACCGGCTCCGGTACGCAGGGCTGCCAGCGAAGCCATCATTACCGCGCCCGTCATGCCGGGGGAACCGCCTATAAGCAAAGCATGTCCGTAAGTACCTTTATGAGAATCGGCCACCCGCGGTTTGAACAGGGTTTTGACCATCTGCTCATTTATCAAATTAGTCCTGATGGCGCTGTCGGCAAGCAGAACCGCGGGTATTGATATATCAGCCACGCTCAGAGTCCCCACGTATTCTTTGCCCGGTTCAAGAACCAGCCCGATTTTGGGCAGAGCAAAGGTCACCGTATGGCTGGCCTGCACCGCCAGACCATGAACCTTCCCGGTATCAGCCTCTACTCCGGAAGGTATATCCACTGCTACCACCGGCGCCCGGCACCAGTTTACCATCTTGACTACCCGGGATTCAAACTGGCCCAGACTGCCTTTAAATCCTATGCCGTAAAGGGCGTCCACGATCAAGTCGGCATTCATCAGGGAAAGCATTAAACGATCCAGGTCCTCATCACTCATAAGAGGGAGAATACACGCCCCCATACGCACCAGGATATCATGATTCAAACGGGAATCAGCGGTAAATTCATCGGCCTTCCCGGTCAGGAATACCTGTACCGCCGCTCCGGAGTTTAGCAGATGCCGGGCTATTACCAGCCCATCCCCTCCATTATTGCCTTTTCCCGCCAGTATTATTATGCTTTTGTTCTTACTCTCACCCAATATTTCTTCAATCACTTCCAGGGTTCTGAGCCCTGCATTCTCCATCAGGATTATGCTCGGTATCCCATATTCACTACTCGCCTGGCGGTCGATAGCTTTCATTTCATCCGCTTTTAACAACTTCACTCTTTCACCCCTTTTCAGCAATAACAGCCGCAATGGCCTGATCCCGCGTATGGGAAAGGCTGAGCGCTATGTCCCTGATCCCTTCCAACTGACAACGGCGCTGAGCTTCGCCATGAAGTACTACCCTGGGGCGGCCGTCTTCTTCCCGCAGCACTTCCAGATCACAAAAACGTACTCCCTTTATCAGAGCCGGATGCAGCTTGCGCAGCGCTTCCTTGGCAGCAAAACGGGCTGCCAGGGATGGATAAGGATCAGACTTCTGCAAGCAATAAGCCGCTTCCCGACTGGTAAAAACCCGCTTCAGAAAACGCGGAGTCCTCTCCACTGCTTTTCTTACTCTTGCGATTTCAATTATATCAACACCAATAAGCACCTGATCTTCCCCCAGCAATTATTAATTATTATTATACCCGGGTTCAGGCCGCCGTAAAAATTAAGCCCTGAAACCGGTTAGATTTCAGGGCGTTTCGAGCAATGCTAATTCGAGCTGGCTACACCGACCAATTCGGCTTTTTCGTTCTCGCTCAAGATCTTATTCATATCCAGTAGAATCAAAAGGCGACCTTCTATCTTACCAACACCGGTCAGATATTCTGCTGTAATACCACCTATTACCGCCGGTGGCGGTTCAATATCACTATTGGCCAGCCGTAATACCTCACTGACTTCATCAACGATGATTCCTACCGTCTGACCCTCGACTTCCACTACTACGCTACGGGTCTCACTGGTAATATCTGAAACTCCCATCTGGAATCTCTTTTTTAAATCAATGATAGGAATAATTTTTCCCCGCAGATTGATAATTCCTTCAACGAAATCAGGCGCCTGCGGCAGTTGAGTGGGTCTGGTCACAGTTATGATTTCTTGAACCTGGGTGATAGGTACGCCATATTCGCAAACCGCATCACCCTGCTTTAACATGAATACTACCAGTTGAATTTCGTCGGCCATTGCATTCCCTCCTTTTCCACTTAACTACTTAAATTCATCCTCAAGATATATATTCATTATACGGTTACAATTTCCTTTATGGTAGCAAATAATTTCTATAATTCAATGATCGGGAGCAATACCAGGCTTAAACCCACCAGAGCCGCCCCAATTGCAGAAAAAGCACGAGGCTGCTCTGACGGCTGTAATCTCTGAATTATTGAACTTATAAATCAAAAAAATCGGATCGGGAAAGCAGGATATCAGTTTAAGTTTTCCAGGGCCCAAGAGTCGACTATTTTATCATGCCCATAGCCCGATAGGTTTCTTCATCCATTTCCCCGCTCGGGTCGAGATCATGCCATACCTGAAAATATTTGACGGCCAATTCCGTCATATTCCCGTAGCGCCCGTCAGCCTTATCCAACTCAATACCTAACTCCTTCAAGCGGCTTTGCACATACACTACCCTCTGTCCTGAAGAGCCTTTTTTTAATGCCACCGGTTTCAGATTTTCAGGAAACATCTTGCCCTTATCCACAATTCTTACGGTCGTTCCCACCGGGATCAAGGGATACAGTTTTTCTACATCCCGGTTAAACATGCGAATACAGCCATGAGAAGCGTAACTACCTATAGAATAAGGTTTATTGGTACCATGGATGCCGAATATCCCCCAGGGTACATTAAGGCCCAACCAGCGGGTACCAAAGCCATTACCCCAGCCAACCCCCTTTTGTACTACAGCCCATTCACCCAGCGGAGTCGGGGTCTCAGATTTTCCCACTGCCACCGGATAGCGCCGAATCTCCTTATCATTCTGGTAAACCACCAGATTACGGGTCTTGACATCAATAACTATTAATAGTCTTTCCTTACTTTGCTGTTCCGGGCTCAGGCATGGCTGGGCAGATTCGACCGCCATCAACTCCTTCCATACCTGGGGGGTAACAACACCATCATCTTTCATCGCGTGAGCCAGCTGGAACATCTTTACCCCGTAACTGGTATAGGAACTATACCTGCCATCAGGTTCGATTTCAAAACCTAACTCCCGCAGACGTGCCTGTACTATCCATACAGCTTCGCCTTCCAGGTTAGGCTGGCATAAATATAAGGCAGGAAAATCAAGCTGATCTATGCGAGGCGCCGACGTGTTTTTGCCTTCTGCATTTTCGGCCGGGCCAAGACCGTAAGCCGTTGCACCAGGGAATAATATCAGAATGAAAACTATACCTAAAATAGCTGCTTTACGCAATCCAATTACCTCCCGGATTTGCATTTTCACCTAGTTTGCCCCGGAAAGGTAATTTGAATAACTTCTTTCTTACAGTAACTTTGGATTATTTGCTGTCAGGGCCTGTTCCGCGTAGCGCAGAGCGGTAGGAGTTATGGCGCAGCCGCCCGCCGCCGTTTCCCGCAGATCAGCCGACATAAGCCTTCCAATACGGTACATGGCATCCACAACTTCATCAAAGGGTATATAACTCTTTATCCCGGCCAGAGCCATATCGGCACTCGCCAGAGCATTAGCGGCAACAGTTCCATTACGTTTGGAGCAAGGTACTTCCACCAGTCCGGCCACCGGGTCGCAGACCAGTCCCAACAATCCTTTTAAAGCGATAGCGGCCGCTTCCAGACTGGTTTCGACATCTCCGCCCTCCAGATAAACGGCGGCAGCGGCAGCCATGGCAGCGGCTGAACCGCATTCAGCCTGACAGCCTCCTTCAGCACCGGAAAGAGTAGCATTGGTGGCAATAATCTTTCCTATGGCCCCCGCTGCAAACAGTGCCTTCACCCCATCCTCGCGAGTATAATTCTTATCTTCCATCAGAGCCACGATAATGCCGGGCAGGATACCGCTGGCGCCAGCCGTAGGAGCCGCCACAATTTTACCCATGGAAGCATTGAATTCACTAACTGCCAGAGCATAGGCAATGACTTTCAGCATGGTTTTACCACAAAGGTTTTCCTGCTCCTGACGAAGCCGCATCCGGTTCGCATTCCCCCCTATCAGCCCCCCGGCCGATTTGAGGTTGGGGCTCAGGCCGTTTATTATAGCGTCTTGCATCACCTGCAGATTATTCTCCATCACATCCCAGATTTGCTGCCGGGGCCATCCGCTCTCCTCCATTTCACAGCGCAGCATCAGTTCACAGATATCAACCTCATATTGCTTGCACAGATTTATCAGTTCAACTCCATTGCGAAACTGGTACACGGTCGTCCTCCTTATAATTTGGCCTAGCCGGCCTCTATGAATATAACTTCCCTGATTGCCTGAAGCCATCTTATTTCGTCCAGCAGGTCCGTTCCGGCTTCCTGGTCACACTCAATTACCATGGAAGCATCACTTCCCCGGGATGAGCGAAAAACTTTTAAAAAAGCTATATTAATACCGCGGCGGGAAATAATTTCACTGACCTGAGCCACTACCCCGGGCTGATCCAGATGCCGGGTTATAATAGTGGGATATTCCCCACTGAATTCCATATCCATGCCATTGATAGAGGAGACCAGCACCTTCCCCCCTCCTACCGAAGACCCCAGCATTTCCCATAACCGGCCGTCGGCAGTTTGCATGACGATTTTCACGCTGTTAGGATGTATCTGTCCCAAATCAGCCGTATGGAAATTATACTCCAGGCCGGCTTGCACCGCATAATCAAACGAATCTTTGATGCGCTCGTCGGCAGGGCCCATACCCATTATACCGGCCAAGAGCGCTTTACCCGTGCCATGCCCCTGCCAGGTCCGAGCAAAAGAGCCATGCAGGAAAAAATCAACTTTGACCGGCTCTTCACCACATATGCGCCGGGCTATGTTCCCCAGCCTGGCCGCACCGGCGGTATGGGAACTGGAAGGTCCCACCATCACCGGTCCAATGATCTGAAAAACGCCAATAGACGTATCAATCACCCCACAACTTTTACTTTTTTATTTATTATGGCCACAAGCTAGCAGCAAAAACCACTTAATGGTCAGAGTCAATTTTCTGATTAAGTTCCTTCAGTTTTATTATATAGTATATATGAAAACGGCCAAGGGAAATTCGAGCTTTACCTGATATAATGATCCTGCTGCTGTTGAAACTTGCTGCCCTGATTAGACTCCATCGTCAGATGTTTCTTGAGATGTCCGTTATTTCACAGCCAGGCAGTCCTCAAACATAAAAAGGTCTACCCCCAATAACGCCAAAGCTCCAATATAGGTAACAGAGAATTATATTTTAAAAATCGGACATAAGAAATAGGTATTTGTATGATTATTATGAGAATTTAAATATAAATAGATTCTGGAAGGAGTCTCTCATGGAAAAACGTAAATTCATGACAGTAAATATTCAGAGCTAGAGTTAAGGGGACTGAAGAAAGGCGGAAAAGAAACCTTCATAAAATAGACCACATTTTGTCGTCGACCGGCAATAGCGTTCAAAACCCCGGGTGGCGACGACAACAAAATTTCCGATATTCCCAATATCATCTTAAAAAGGATATAATAAAATATAAAGCACGGGGTCATACCCGATTCAGATATATTCGTTATTTGACGGGTTTTTAGCTTACCTATGAGGAATTGAAAC
>DHCD01000066.1:1310-2124 GCA_002398105.1 Syntrophomonas sp. UBA4911 | reverse complement strand
ACCTATGAGGAATTGAAACTGGCACGAACGCTTGAGATTACTTAGAGCCGTAAAAGGTTTTTAGCTTACCTATGAGGAATTGAAACGGACGGCGAGATAGCTTTTACAGGGACAACGAAGAGTTTTTAGCTTACCTATGAGGAATTGAAACGGCGAACCCTCTACCGTGAATTTATGTATCAGTACAGTTTTTAGCTTACCTATGAGGAATTGAAACGGGTGACAGGTTAAAAGGGGGTGGTTGGATTGGCCTTGGTTTTTAGCTTACCTATGAGGAATTGAAACTCGCATGTGGTATGATTTCCTGCTGGCCTTTGCCGAGTTTTTAGCTTACCTATGAGGAATTGAAACTGAACTACCTGCGGGGCCTGATACTGACACCGGAGGGGTTTTTAGCTTACCTATGAGGAATTGAAACTTGACGAAGTACTGCTTACGTTGCCGCCAGTACCGTCGTTTTTAGCTTACCTATGAGGAATTGAAACTCTCGTTGGGGTCGGCGTTTCCAATGTCCCACCAATGTTTTTAGCTTACCTATGAGGAATTGAAACAGCGCGTCCACCGCGTTATTCAGCGCAGTCTTTAATGTTTTTAGCTTACCTATGAGGAATTGAAACAGACCTTAGATATCCTGGTCAGGGATTGGGCTGGCGTTTTTAGCTTACCTATGAGGAATTGAAACAGCTTTCGTCAACAACCACGCCAACGAATTTCTCCGGGTTTTTAGCTTACCTATGAGGAATTGAAACATCACTATCGTTCTCTCCTTTCAAATCCCCCGCTGGTTTTTAGCTTACCTATGAGGAATTGAAAC
>DHCD01000066.1:823-1105 GCA_002398105.1 Syntrophomonas sp. UBA4911 | reverse complement strand
ACCTATGAGGAATTGAAACAGCAATGTATGGGCTCGTTCCAAGGAACTGAGAGAGTTTTTAGCTTACCTATGAGGAATTGAAACTTGATTCGGGGCGTATGCGTCAGGCCATAACACACCGTTTTTAGCTTACCTATGAGGAATTGAAACCCAAGTTAACCAAGGCTATTACTCAGCAGGGCTTTGGGTTTTTAGCTTACCTATGAGGAATTGAAACTCCCAGTAACCGTATACCGGGCGGTTATCCTTGCCGTTTTTAGCTTACCTATGAGGAATTGAAAC
>DHCD01000066.1:512-654 GCA_002398105.1 Syntrophomonas sp. UBA4911 | reverse complement strand
ACCTATGAGGAATTGAAACATGTTGATGTTTCCAACAAAGTCTTGCAATGCGAATCGTTTTTAGCTTACCTATGAGGAATTGAAACTTGCAGCACGACGAACACAATCCGGAGGATGCGGCGTTTTTAGCTTACCTATGAGG
>DHCD01000066.1:0-141 GCA_002398105.1 Syntrophomonas sp. UBA4911 | reverse complement strand
CCTATGAGGAATTGAAACCCAGTTTATAACCGATACGCTTAACGAACGCTTCAGTTTTTAGCTTACCTATGAGGAATTGAAACGTAGACGTAGCAACCATTAAGGCCGGGGCCAATACTGGTTTTTAGCTTACCTATGAGG
>DHCD01000081.1 GCA_002398105.1 Syntrophomonas sp. UBA4911 | reverse complement strand
GAATACAAAGAAGGTCTAAAAGACGAAAGAGAAATATATTTTCAAGGGAAGAAAATTAAAGCTGCGGATATGTTTTCCGATCCAGTTCTTAATGCGGGTATTGAATTGTGCGCCATGGATTACAGGGTAGCGCAGCTTCCTCAGTACTACGATCTGTTTAATGAAATAGATGAAGATGGGACCCCCTATTCATTTACGTTTAAGTCCCCGACAACATCAGCTGACTTATTAAGAAGGGCTGAATTAATCAAGACGCTTTCCCGTATATGTCTTGGTTTACCAGGCGGAGCCAAATTTGCCGGCGTTGATTCACTTCATGCTTTGACATCCGTCAGCCATAAAATTGATGCCGAAATAGGAACGAATTACTCAGAACGGGTAGAGTTGTTCAGAAAATCCTTGAAAGACAATGACTCAGCTCTGGTTATGTGTATGACTGACGTAAAAGGCGATCGTTCCTTAAGGCCTCATCAGCAGTCGGATCCGGATGCTTATCTCCATATTGTTGAAGAACGCTCGGACGGAATCGTTGTGACAGGAGCCAAAGCCAATATTACTTATGCTCCCTTTACCGATGAAATCGTAGTTTTGCCCTGCCGCAACATGACGGCCAAAGATAAGGATTATGCCGTAGCTTTTTCCATTCCGCCTGCGACCAAAGGGATAAAACTGATACTGGCCAAACAGGATCCCGGCTATATAAGCCCGGTTGAGCATCCTATCAATGCCGCCCGTTATGCCGGCGATGCTATCGTTGTATTTGATAATGTATTTATTCCTATGGAAAGAGTATTCCTGAAAGGTGAATATCAATATGCCATTGAGTACACCAACATGTTTACCAATTACCATAGACTGAGCGGTGACTCCTATAAGATTGCCGATTTGGAAATCATATTAGGCTGTGCGGCTTTAATGGCTGATTACATGGGCCTGTCAAAGTCAGCCCATATCAGAGAGAAGCTTGCCTGGCTGGTATACTATGCGGAGACCGCCCAGGCCCTGGGCAAATGTGCGGGGCAAAACCCGGTCCAGGATAAATATTCCGGAATGGTATACCCGGACCCGATGTATTCCAACTGCACCAAATTTTTCTTCGCCGATAATTATCACGCCGCTCTGAAAATTCTGCAGGATATAGGCGGAGGTGTTGTGTCAACTCTGCCGTCAGGAAAAGATACCTATAATCCTGAAATCAAAGCGATATTGGAAAAATATCTGGCTGGAAGATCAGGTGTTCCGGGTCTGGCTAGAATTAAGGCTATGTACTTGGCCCGTGACCTGGCAGAAGGCATTCGCCTAAATGGGACCATCCACGCTGAAGGATCGCTGTTTGCTCAAAAATTAAGATTCTATGGTCTCGGCAACTGGGAGCGCTATAAATCAGCAGCCAAGAGAGCCGGAAGAATAACCGAGGATGGCCCGCTCCATGAAGACTTTGCCAATCTGCCGGAATTCCCGGTATGGGAAGAATATTACTCGAAACTATAAATTACCGGAAAGGAATATGACTTGTCATATTCCTTTCTAGGACTGTTGCTTGTTAGATATTTCGCAAGCTATAGCGGAAGAGAAAAAACAAGGGGCGCCCCGCTGGATTGCAGCAAAAGAGAATTGCCCTGGTTGAAGGTCTTAATATCAGTAGGAAGTTTATAGGTACCTAAAACCTAAATAAATACGCAAGGAGTCTGAAAATATGATAGGGATAAAATCATTCGGCGCTTATATTCCCCGTTACCGCATGAATCGTAAAGTTATTGCCCAGGCCATAGGCTGGTTCAGCCCCGTAGGCGGTAAAGGCGAAAGAGCGGTAGCCAACTTTGATGAAGATGCTATTACTATGGCGGTTGCCGCAGGTATGGATTGTTTAGGCGATCTGGATAACAGCCATATTGATGCTTTATATCTGGCTTCAACCACATTGCCTTATAAAGAAAGACAAAATGCAGGTATTGTTTCCGCAGCTCTGGCCCTAAAAGACGACGTTCATACGGCTGATGTCACTTCTTCAGTTAAATCCGGAACGGCAGCGCTTATAGCGGCCTTCAACGCGGTAAAGGCTCAAAACGCTCAAGAAGCTATGGTCGCCGCTACGGATATGCGTCTGGGCAAGCCGGCCAGCCCTGAAGAATCAGCTTTTGGCGATGGCGCGGCCGCATTCCTGGTAAGCGATAAGGACGTAGTTGCCTCTTTTGAAGGCTCATATTCCCTGAGTTATGATTTTGTGGACATTCGCCGGGATGAAAAAGACCGCTTCGGAAAGACCTGGGAACCGCGATGGGTCCGTGATGAAGGTTATTTTAAAATGATACCCGAAGTTATCTCGGGTCTGCTTAAAAAGTATAATCTTGATATTAAAGATTTCAGCAAAGTTATTTATCCCTGCCCCAACAGCAGGGATGCCGCGGCAATGGCCAAAAAATTGGGTATGGATCCAAGTCAGATCACCGATGATCTGCAGACGGTGGTAGGCAACACCGGTTCTGCTTACGCCCCGATGATGTTTGTCAATGCCCTGCAGGAAGCAAAACCGGGAGATAAAATACTGGTGGCCAGCTTCGGAAATGGCTGTGATGCGCTGTATTTCCAGGTTACCGACAAGATCAAACAGCTTAAGCATATTAAGGGCGTCAAAGGTTATCTGAATATAAGAGCAGATTTAACCAATTATATTCAATATCTTGTATTCCGCGATATCCTTCCGGTCGAAACTGGAATTCGCGGCGAGCATGTTCCTCCCACGCAATTATCGCAGACCTGGCGCCTGCGGGATACAATCATGGGGCTGTACGGCTGCAAATGCCAGAAGTGCGGAACCCCTCAATATCCGGTATCCCGGGTTTGCGTAAATCCTGACTGTGAAGCGGTGGATCAGATGGAATTATATAGATTTGCTAACAGGAAGGGCACTGTTATTTCTTATACCTCCGATAATCTGGCTTTTACTCCTAATCCACCCCAGAGTTACTGCATAATAGACTTTGAAGGCGGCGGAAGGAATCAGTTTGACTTTACCGACTGTAATCCCAGCCAATTATCAGTAGGCATGTCTGTAACCATGACATTCAGAAGGAAATACTATGATGCCAATCGTTCGATTTACTTCTACTACTGGAAGGCAGTCCCCGCGGTGGAAGCATAAATGAAAGTGATGAAAACACAGCATAGGAGGTTTAATAATGAGTGGTATAAAAGACAAAGTTGCAATTATTGGAATGGGTTGCACCAAGTTTGGCGAGCGTTTTGATAAAAGTGCCGAGGATCTGATGCTGGACTGCTTTTTAGAGGCTTTGGAAGATTCCGGTATTGAAAAAAAGGATATTGACGCGGCCTGGATGGGCTGCAGTGTTGACGAAACCTCCCTGGGGAAAAGCGCTATAATTCTGAATTCGACCTTGAGAATGCCTTATACCCCGGTGACCAGAACGGAAAATTACTGCGCTACCGGCACCGAGGCCTTCAGAGGCGCCTGCTATGCAGTTGCTTCCGGGGCTTATGACGTCGCTCTGGCGCTGGGGGTGGAAAAGTTAAAGGACGTGGGTTTCGGCGGACTTCCTCCCGGACAAATGGGAACGGTGAGAAGGCTGCTGGGTCCTAACTCCACCGCTCCGGGTGAATTTGCGCAGATGGCTAACACTTACTTTGCCAAATACGGTATTGATCCTGATGAAGGCAAAAGGATTTTAGCCCATATATCGGTGAAAAGTCATCATAACGGAACGTTAAGTCCCAAGGCTCATTTAAGAAAAGAAATCACCATTGAAGACGTGCTGAAAGCTCCGATGATCGCGTCCCCATTGGGATTGTTCGATTGTTGCGGCGTCAGTGACGGTGCCGCTTGCGCTATTATTACGACTGCGGAAAAAGCCAAAAAATTAAGGAAGGATCCGATCTATGTGAAGGCTTTGCAGATTTCGGCTACCTCCGGCGAAGATCTGATGTACAATACCTGGGACGGAGCGCATGTGGAGTCGACTTATCGGGCTGGAATCAGGGCTTATAAAGAAGCGGAGATAACCGATCCGCGCAAGGAGATAAGCATGATGGAAGTACATGATTGCTTTTCCATTACCGAATTGACCGCATACGAGGATCTGCAGACTTCTCCCCGGGGGAGAGCCCGGGAAGATATTGAGTCCGGATTTTATGATCTGGACGGGCAAATACCATGCCAGCCCGACGGCGGATTAAAATGCTTCGGTCATCCCACCGGGGCCAGCGGATTAAGGATGATATATGAAATCTATAAACAATTGCAGGGAAAAGCGGGGGAAAGGCAGATTAAGAACCCGAAACTGGGAATTACCCATAATATGGGCGGAATTCCCTGTTATAATCTGGCTGCAGTGACCATACTGGGTACTAAATAAAAGAACTTAGTTTATCCTTTCAACTCAATCAGAACCCCTCAAATAGGTTTCCTTTCGCAGGAGGCCTGTTGAGGGGTTCAATTATAATCGGATTCAGGCTTTTTCCTATCTTAAAAAATTTAAGATTGAGGAGGAACGGCAGCGTGGACCCAAAGCGGAACAAAAAAGCGGTAATGCTGGCGATCAAGCTGGTGGCAGGACTTACAGCAGGTATTTTAATCGCCGGGATTACGCCGCCGGCAGGTTTGGAACCGGCATCTATGAGATTTTTAGGGATATTTGCCTGCGTTATGATCTATTTACTGACCGAGGCTCTGCCTACTTATGCCCTGGCTCTATTGCTCTGTTCATCATTCGTGATTTTTAAAGTGGCACCGTTCTCCATGGCCTTTGGTCAATTCGCCAGCGATACCATGATGTTGCTTATCGGGGCTTTAGGGATCGGAGCGGGAATTAGTAAGAGCGGCCTTTTAAATCGAGTCACCCTTAATATTATGCAATTATTCCCGGGCAATTTCCGGGGACAGATTTTTGCCTTCCTCACTACCGGTACCATAGTAGGGCCGCTGATTCCCAGCAGCTTTGCCAAGCTTGCCATCGCAGCCCCTTTTGGTAAAGCGGTGGCGGAAAACCTGGGAATGGATAAGGAAAGCAAGGGTGCAGCCGGAATCTTCTCCGCCGTCTGGATCGCTTTCGGCAATGCGGCGCCGGTTTTCCTGAGCGCCTCGGTATGGGGCTACCTGGTTTTGGGTTTGCTGCCTTCCCCCTATAAAGAGCAATTCACCTGGGGGCATTGGCTGGCAGCCGCATGGCCGTGGGGAGCAGTGATCCTGGCAGGAAGTTACCTGGCGATTATGCTGCTGTACCAACCGGAGCAAGAATTGCAGCTGTCGGCCGACTATGGCAAAAAGGCATTAAATGCGCTGGGGCCGATGACCTGGAACGAAAAGATCACTGCCTTTATTATGGCTATCGCCGTGATCTTATGGGTGTCGGAAAGAATACATGGCATAAGCGCCAGTTTAGTTGCTCTGTGTGCCTGGGGACTCATGCTTTCCTTCAAGGTTCTTGAGGCTCAGGATATAAAGACATGTATTCCCTGGGACATGCTCATCTTTATCGGCGCTATCCTCAATTTGGCGGCATTGTTCAGTCCACTGAAGATAGACAGTTGGATTGGAACTGTGGCAGGACCGCATCTTGAGCCTATGACCTCCAATATATTTATATTTGTCGCCGGCGTAAGCCTTTTAGTCTACCTGGCGCGCTTTGTTATATTATCGCAAATGGCCACCTTTACTGTTTTTTCTGTTATTCTTATTCCGTTGGCCCTTGAAGCCGGATTCAATCCCTGGATTGTGCCTTTCATCGTGCTGGTTTCTTCCGGTGTCTGGAATTTGTACTTTCAAAATACGGTTTTCCTGGCGACTCTCGCCGCCAGTGGTGACATGACGACCCACAAGCAGATGACTAAAATGTCAATAGCCTACATGCTCATATCAACTCTGGGTCTATGGGCGTGCATTCCCGTATGGAAACTGCTGGGGATAATTCCCTGAGGCGATCAATGCGCAACCAGGTAACAAGTAAGCGGATCATGCAGTCTAGCGGCGTTACTCAAAGAGGAGGTAGTCATAATTGGATGCGATCACAAAGCAAAAGGCTATAGCACTCAACCGCAAGGCTTTTTTAGCGGGACAGCCTGTCGATAAGAACTTAATTCGTCCGGAAATACTCGCTTCCTGGATGCGTTGCCGACATCACGGCATTGATCCCGATGCTGAAATTTTTCCGCCTCCGTTACCCAAAGAAATCACTTACAAAATTTTTGACGACAATCATCGCTACCGGAAAAGAATGAATAAAGTCCGCATTGACAAAGAACATGAATTATCCGCCAAATTAAATCTGGCCATGCTGTATATCAATGACGATTCCATCGTCATTGTACGCGCCGGCAACAGTGCTTTACTGGATAATTTAAAAAAACGCAATATCCGTTTTGGAGCCAATATTTCCGAAGCGGTTATCGGAACCACCGCTTTTGTCCTGGCCCGGGAATCCATGCGGGAATCATGGGTTTGCGGCGCCGAACATTATTCCTCCCCGCTTCAGGATTATGTCACTGCGGCCATTTCCTATCCTCTGCAGCATCAGGGTATCGTAACCCTGATGTTTATTAGCCCCCTGGCTGATCTGGTTCCCGCCAAAATTGATGCAATTGATTATATGCTGAAAGTCAACTTTTCGGTTTCAATCCAAATGCTGTTTCCCGAGATCTATTTAAAAAATAAACTGTTGGATATAAATACCACCCAGCAGCGTTCTTATCTGCTTTTTGTGGATGCCGACGGTATTCTGATCGACGTGAATCAACGTTTTATCAATCTTTTTAAAATAAATCCCGCCCATACCCTGGGCAAGCCCCTGGACATTATTTTTCCGGAATTTGAAGAAGCCGTTTCCTGTCTAAAAACAAGAAAGAGGATCACGAATAGGGAAATCATTTTTAAAGGTTTAGCTCCGGGGAAAAACGTATTCTTTATGGACTGTCAGCCCATTCATAAAGACGATGTTTGTGTGGGGATGGCCATTACCCTGTCCGATCGCCAGAGTATTCAAAAAATGGCCCGCAAGGTAGTGAATTTATCCGCCCACTACTCTTTTGACGACCTTAAGGGCAGCAGTCTCAATTTCATCAGGAGCAAGAAACTGGCTCAGGCTGCTTCCGCAGGGGTTAGCAATGTGCTGCTGATCGGTGAAAGCGGCACCGGTAAAGAGCTTTTCGCCCAGGCGATTCATAATGCCAGTACCCGCAGACACAACCCTTTCGTTTCCCTGAATTGTGCCGCTATTCCCCGGGAACTCATTGGCAGCGAGCTCTTTGGTTATGTTGAAGGAGCCTTTACCGGCACGCGCAAAGGCGGTTCGCCCGGCAAGTTTGAACTGGCCGACAGCGGCACTTTATTCCTGGACGAAATTGCGGAAATGCCTATAGATATGCAGGCGGTGCTGCTGAGGGTTCTGGAAGAAAGGAAAGTTACGCGGCTGGGCAGCAGCAACCCCATAGCAGTCGATGTAAAAATTATCTCCGCCACCAATCGCGATCTATACCAATCGGTCCGGAAAAAGTTATTCCGTGAAGACCTGTATTATCGTCTGAATGTGCTGCCCATCCATCTGGTGCCTCTGCGGGAACGACCGGAAGATATACCGGAATTGCTAGCCTATTTCTCCCATATGTTCGCCTCGGCCCGCGGTATCCCTCCCATTTCATTTGCGCCGGCAGCGATTCAGTTGTTAAAACAACACAGCTGGCCCGGAAATGTCAGAGAATTGCGCAATCTGGTAGAGCGCTGGGGCAATCTCAGCCCGGATAAAGAAGTGGGACCGGAACATTTGCCTGAAGAAATCAGACGATGGGCAAAATCATGCCTGCCGCTTGACAATGATCATACTGTGAACGATGATCGGGGTGATCCCCAATTATCAGGATTGGGATCCCAGGAGGAATTGTTCTTCGCCCTGGGCTACTGGGCGGGCAAACTGGCGGCCAGTGCGGAAAGCTCTGCCGATATTCTCCCGGAACAGGCCGGCAATATCATGCAACAGCTCCCATGGACCGGCGACATACAAGGATTTCAGGATATTGGCAAGCCCTGTACGGCTTCCTGGCTGAAGAAGGGGGGAGCCAGGAAGGAGATCCCTGCGCCGCCGACAGATGAGAATAAACAGACCCAGTATGAAATTATATGTCACCTGGATCAATATGAGCCTTTGGTCATCAAGGATTTATTGGAGCACTTTAAAGGCAATAAGGCGCAGGTGGCCAATAAAATGGGGATATCCCGACAGACTCTGTATAATAAGATGCGCAAATATGGAATTAATCTTGATTAAACTAAAAAATGGCCATTCAGAAGCGGTTAACCTTTGAAATCAAGTGTCGCAAAGCGTCCCGAGGACCATCTCTCGTCCAAAATTAAAGAGAATATTAGCGCGTGGGATACTGTTTTTAGGGTCGCGCTCGTTGGACGCTAACTGTATGTACCAGAATATTTTATCAGGTCCTTTTCAGGTTGATGTTTATGCTGAGTTTCGGCTAAAGGGAGTTAAAAGGGGAAACCAATATTTTTAACTGTCGTAAATATGATCTTCTACAATGTCCCCTTCGGCCATACTGGCGTCAGACTGCTGCGGGTTCTCGGCCGGGGAATCCTTTCCGGCATAGGCAAAACCGCATATCGCGGAGGTAAGCGGGGACACCAGCACCAGCCCCGTACATCCCACGAAAGTATGCAGAATCTCTGCGGAAATGGATTTTGAATTGAGGATATTCATCATCAGCGTACCCTGCGCCATATAGACCATCATCACCGAGATATAGCTTCCCATATAAGCCAGCAGCAGGGTGGTGGTCTGACTTCCCACCACCGCTTTGCCGATGTTCAGCCCGGAGGCCACCAGGGCCCTTCTGCTGATATGGGGGCTGTTTTTCACAACCTCGTCAAGCGCCGCCGAGATATCAATGGCCAGATCCAGGATCGCGCCCGAGCAGGCCAAATAAATACCCGCCTGGAATATTCCAGTGAGATTAAGGTTTTCATAGCCTGCATACAGCAGGGATTCCGACCATTGCATCACCGCACCGTGCACCTTGAACAGCTCCCCGAACCCGATCGCCAGTATGCAGGTAAAAAGCGAACACATCACCGCGCCCGCGATTGCACAGTAGGCTTTCCTGGTGAACCCGGCGACCAGGAGCAGAGTCGCCACGGTAATAATATTGCCCACGATCAGCGCCACCAACACGGGGCTGACCCCCCGGAGCATGAAGGGGATCATGATTTTCCATATGCAC
>DHCD01000116.1:5389-5737 GCA_002398105.1 Syntrophomonas sp. UBA4911 | reverse complement strand
GGTACTGACAGCATATCCTTTTTCGTAGAGCAAGTGGTAAGCCATTATCTCATACCGGACCGGAAATCTGGTCTGAATCGACAGGGGGATTCCGTAGGCACAGATTGCTTCAATAAAATCAGTAAAATAGTCGGTTTCCCCCACCAGGATGACCCTTTTCAGCTCCCGGCGGGACAACATCCGGGCGGTCAGGGCCACGGCCAGGGCCTTGATAAAATTATCCCCAAAGACCAGCGGAAAACTAATGGATAATTCAAGCAAATGCTGTTTTAAACGACGGTCCACCGCCAGGCGGGGCAATTGGTATTCCCGCGCTATAGCGGCCGAACGGCTAATCATCAGCTGACG
>DHCD01000116.1:3269-5163 GCA_002398105.1 Syntrophomonas sp. UBA4911 | reverse complement strand
AAATTGAGGCCGCTTAGCTGAATTAGTTTTTCCACTCGGGGGGAAAAAAAAACCGGGCCCAGCCGGTCCAGAAAATATTTCCGGTACATCAAGCCCCGTTTTTCACTGTGGTTTAAATTTAAAAAGGCAAAATCCAGATCAAGCATTTAACCTCTCCAGGTCCACCACCCCCGGCTTCATATTGAGTTCCTGCAGCATATCATAGTAATCCTGGGGTGCGATCTGGTTCAGCGGTCTCTGCATAATAGCTACCATCAGGGCCTCAATCACATTGGTGCCGAAAGAACGGCCGCCCATGTCCGGGGTGGTAGTAATCACCCGCTTGATTCCCCGCTGCTTCAGCAGTTTCATATCGTCACTGGTGGTGGTGTTGGTAATTATAGTCTGCCCGTTGAGTTTATCGGGCAGGTAGCGGCGGATATAGTTGAAATCACCGGCTAAAATATCCGCTTCATAATAATATTGCGAATGCTTGGGAATTATGACCTCCTGCTGCTTCCCCGTGGGGTAAATTTTATCAAAGGGCATGCGCACCACAAAAGGAGCGGCGATGCGCCCGGCAATTTTTAAGGTGTTAAGCGAATGCAGGGGCAGGGGAATCCCCACCGTATAGATAAAATCGCCCAGGGTAAGGCGGGCTCCCACTTCCTCAAAGGCTTCAGCCATACCGAAACGGTCAACCGCACATACCATAAGTACTTTTTTGCCCCGCAGGTCCATGATACCGTCTTTCTGAATATCCATTATGCATTTGCGCTCCAGAGTGTTTTTGAGGCCGCTGCCATCGACCATGGGAGTCTTACGGGCTTGGGCTGCCAACCTTTGAGCATCTTTGATCATATAAGGTTTGCCGGCCAGATAGATGTAAAGGTCGATCCCTCCCATACCAAAGGCATCCACTTTCCCATCCAGTTCCCGTATCAGGTTTATGGCTTTATCCCAGTCTCCGTCAGTACCGATTCTTTCAATCCGAAATGTTTGTCCCATGAAGTCGGTTTCAAAGGCATGATCGCGCTTGGACGAACCCAGGCTGACACTTACAACCCGTTTCAATTTTAAGCCCCCTCAATTTAGATTCAAAAGATAATATTACCGGGCGGATTTAATGGACCGCAGGATTTTCCTTAATTCGGCGGGATCGACCCATTTGTCTTCGGTGATGGGGGATGCTCCTATTTCCATGGATATTACCTGTCCGTCCAGCACCCCTTCCATCAGCTTTATGCGTTCATCGGAGCCTATGCAGATGACCGCTTCATAGCTGCGCACCCGCGCGGTAAGGTCCATAACTTCATTCAGCAGTTCCTTGCCGCTGCGGTAGTTGACAAAATCCAGCCGCTCCTGCTCGCTCATCAGCAGGATGAAATCCACGCCTTCCTTTTCCAGAATATCCTGTATTTCTTCCTTGTTTAAAATGGGAAAACCCACACAGGCAATGGACTGACCTTTACGTAATTCGCCAATGCTTTCCAGGCGGGAAATAAAGGTACGGTCTATTTTCAAACGGTCGGCGGTTTCCTGCTGGGAAAATCCCCGGGCTCTCATACTCAGCGCCTTTTTCAGAGTCCGGTCGATTCTTTCCCAGCTTATTATCTTATCCTGAATACGATAAATTTCCATAGCCGCTCCTTGAGCACAATATTGTTCACAACTTTTTTCCTCATTTTAGCATGTTAATAGAATCGGATGCAAGAGAAGAGAGGGGCGGAAGGCATACCCAATAGGGCGGGCAGATTTTTTCGACGCGGAATTCAGGGAAATTGGAAGGAAGAACGCGGAAGAAGACTTTAACAAATTCTGCATATTTCCCAAGAAGTTCCGCGGGGTCCGCGTCTTTTTTATAATGAATCTGCGTGGTTCTGCATTGATCTGCACCCTTAATTGCGAGTATAAC
>DHCD01000116.1:2907-3098 GCA_002398105.1 Syntrophomonas sp. UBA4911 | reverse complement strand
ACGAGCATCAGTTGTCCTCGAAGAGGGCGTCTATCGTCATATTAACGGTCACGCTGGGCGAGCCAGCACAAACAACAATGAAAATAGTCCTACGGTTTCGCTAGTTTTTTGACGCGGAATTCAGGGAATTTAGAGGGAAGAACGTGGAGGAAAACTTTAGTAAAACCCGCGTTCTTCCTTGAAAGATTCCG
>DHCD01000116.1:1697-2618 GCA_002398105.1 Syntrophomonas sp. UBA4911 | reverse complement strand
GGGCGGCGCCGCGCAGGCCCCGGGTGTACCAGGCCAGGTGTTTGCGCATTTCCCTTACCGCGACGCTTTCAGGTTTAAAGGAGCAGATCAGTTCCAGGTGTTTACGGGCGGCGGCCATACGTTCTTCAATACCGGGAGGAGGCAGGCGGCGTCCCTTCTCCAGCAGTTCCACGGTTTCTCTGAATATGAAGGGGTTGCCCAGGGCTCCCCGGCCGATCATAACGGCATCACAGCCGGTGTGTTCCAGCATACGCCGGGCATCCTCGGCCGTCCAGATGTCGCCGTTGCCGATTACCGGAATATTCAGATTTTTTTTCACCACTGCAATCATATCCCAGTCAGATTGCCCGGAAAAAAACTGAGCCCGGCTGCGCGGATGCAGAGTTACGGCACTGGCCCCCTCCATTTCCGCAGCTCCGGCCAGTTCGATACAAGTTTTATCATCGTCATTCCAGCCTTTGCGCATTTTAACGGTTACCGGAACCTTGACCGCTTTGACGATTTCCCGGATTATTTCCCGGGCCCGGGGTATATCAAGCATCAGGGCTGCCCCTTCACCGTTTTTAACTATCTTGGGGGTGGGACAGCCCATGTTGATATCTATCAGATCAGCTCCCAGTTCTTCCAGAACCAGAGCCCCTTTTGCCATCGGCTCCGTCTGAGAGCCGAATATCTGCAAGGCCAGGGGCGGGTCCTCCCCGCCGCGCTCCGCTAATTGGCGGGTTCTGGCCTGGTTGTATACCAGCCCCATGTCACTTATCATCTCTGAAAACACCAGCCCGCAGCCGTATAGCCTGGCCATACGGCGAAAAGCCCGATCGGTTATTCCGGCCATAGGGGCTGAAACTACCCGGTTGGGGATATCGACGGCTCCGATTTTGAACATTACTGCCCCCGGTTCATTTCGTAAATTATGCGCAA
>DHCD01000116.1:0-1413 GCA_002398105.1 Syntrophomonas sp. UBA4911 | reverse complement strand
ATCTCCTTTTTCATGCGGCTGATTATCCCTTCCACCTGGCCGACAAATCCATATATGATTCCGGCCTGCATGCTGGCCACGGTATTCTTGCCTATGAGGCTGGGGGGCTTGATCAACTCCACCCTTGGCAGCTTGGCCGCCTTGGATACCAGGGCTTCACTGGCTACCGCTATTCCCGGAGCTATAGCTCCGCCCAGGTAGTCGCCCTTGTCGTTTACCACGCAGAAGGTGGTGGCTGTGCCGAAGTCCACAATGATCAGCGGTCCCCCGTATTTGCTGAAAGCGGCCACCGCGTTTACCACCCGGTCGGCCCCGACTTCCCGCGGGTTTTCATACTTGATGGCCAGACCGGTTTTTATTCCCGGTCCGATCACCAGGGGACGGCAGGAGAAGTATTTATGACTGAACTTCTCCAGTTCTATCATTAATGAAGGTACTACGGAGGAAATTACCACCGCCTCAACCGACTTCATGTCCAATTGCTGGCAGTCGAACAGGGACTTCATCATCATGCCGTATTCATCACAAGTACGCCGGGTATCGGTACGAATACGCCAGTGGGTAAGGAGGCTGTCTGTCTCAAAAACCCCGATTACCATATTAGTGTTGCCAACATCGAATACCAGTATCATCCCGGCTTCCTCCTTTTTAAATCGCAACCAGCAAAATCATGTCAATTCTCTTTTTATATCCAATCTCCTGCTCAGTTCCCGGGCCAGCAGGGCAGCCACCACCATCTTGGCCAAGTCCAGAGCAAAGAAAGGGGTAAATCCGATCTCTATTACCTTTAGTATATCAATACTGCTCTTCAGATAGAAATTTAATATCAGATACATATAGGGCAGGCCTATGGCATAATAAGTGATTATCCCCGCCAGACCGGCCAGCATAAAGTTCAAGAGCCCGGTGTTTTTTATCAGCCGTGACTGCATCCAGGCAGCCGGGGCAAATCCCAGTAAAAATCCAAAACCGGGTACCAGGACGTATGCCGGTCCGCCATAGGGAGGGCTGGCGAACACCGGCAGCCCGATCAGGCCCAGCAGCAGATAAGCCAGCATGCTCAGAAAAGCGGCCCGGGGAGACAGGAGGTAAGCGGCCAGCAGCATTACCAGGGGCTGCAAGCTGAAGGGCAGTACTAACACCGGTTGGAAAACCCGCACCATGATGGTGAGTACACACATGATAGCCGTAAACATTGCCGCCAGTACGATTTCACGAGTAGAAATTTTCATGTGATTGACTCCTTTGCAAATTTGTTAACCTAAATTCTAGCATACGGTTAACAATCTGCCAAGAAGCAATTATGGACAACTACAGCCCAGCCTTGCGGGCCACATATTGCAGGTGCCGGTCAATATTTTCCGGGGTTAACCGCACTCCAAAATCCTGCGGTATATTTTTATCTTCATAACC
>DHCD01000082.1:25718-31004 GCA_002398105.1 Syntrophomonas sp. UBA4911 | reverse complement strand
CACCAGAGCAATACAGGGAGGATAAATCATGTTAAGGATGGGGGCAGTCCAGGTAACAATCTGGTTCAAGCCGGCCACACTGATTATGGTGCTCACCGCCAGGGTCACAATGGCTATTTTCTTATACTCCCATTTACCATGACTGGCATCAACAAAGTATTCCGCCGTTCCTGCCGTTAGTCCGATAGCAGTGGTCATGGCCGCAAAGACCAGGGCCACATTGAATATCATGGCGCCAATAAAGCCGAATTGCTGTAAAACTACGGTAGCAAAAAGCTTGGCATAATCCAGGTCGCCATATACGCTTCCGGTCGAGGCCCCCAGGAAAAACTCTCCCAGTTCAATTAAACCCAACATTAAAAATCCGATGATTCCAGCTTTGACCAGATTGCTGAACATTACCGATTTATCTTTCGTTTTAACCCGATTGGCTATATCGGTCAGAATTATTCCGGCAAACATTAAGGCCGCAGGCAGATCCATGGTCTGGTAGCCATTGATGAAGCCATAGGCCAGGGGGTTGTCCGGATACATTTTGGCAACCGGAGTGCCTATGGGGAATAATAGACATTTGGCAATAATAATCACTTCCATCAGCAGCAGCAACGGTACCAGGATTTTGCTTACTTTATCTACAATGTCGGTCTGTTTGTAGATGAACCAGTAGGTTATCGCATAATAGCCTACGGTAAAGAGGAGCAATACTATAAAGGATGAACCTTCAATATTGAATATTTTAGATACCGCATCCCAGGCCGCGGCACTCATACGTGGTATAACAAAGAAAGGTCCCATGATTAAAACTGTAAATGCGCCAAAAACCTGAGCGAATTTGGGCCCGACCTTGCTCGCCAGAGTAAACAGCGGCCCCCCTCCTTTGTTTACGGCAAAGTATCCCAGGAAGGGCAAGGCCAAACCGCTAAAGGCAAAGCCTATAAACGCTGGAAGGACTGAAGTTCCTGAATTACGTCCCCAGGTAGTCGGCCACAGCATACAGGAAGCACCGTAATGCATGGCAAATACCGATCCTCCTATGGCCAACAGCACCAGTAAGGGCAGAGTGTAAGAGCCTTTTGGGTTTTGGCTTTCCATATAAACGCCCCTTTCAATTCGTGAGATTTCTATACAATGTTCCGATCATGCAAGTTCTTGATTTCATCTCTGGAGTATCCCATCTGCAGCAGAATTTCGGTCGTGTGTTCACCCAGCATCGGGGCTGGCTGCTGCACGCTCCCCGGGGTACTGTGCAGTTTAATTGGCACTCCCTGGATCTTAATCTTGCCCAGAACCGGGTCGTCAACCTCTATCAGCATCTCCCGGGCCTGCAGTTGTGGGTGTTTCGCCGCCTCGGCTACTGTAAATATGCGTCCAAAGGGAATCCCGGCTTCATTCAGCAAAACTTCCAATTCCTCTTTGGTTTTGGTACGGGTAAAGCTTTCCACGTCATCTTTCAAGTCAGGCAAGTAATTCCGGCAGCGGGCATCATTATTCAGATACCTGGGGTCTTCAAACAGATCTGGCCGACCCATGATATTGCACAGTTTTTTCCACATAACATTAGTTCCTACCCCCATGACTATCATTCCATCCTTAGCCATAAAGGCGTCGAAAGGCGCAATACCAGGGTCGGCGTTGCCGTTGCGGCCAGGTATTTCACCAGCCACGGTATATTGCACTACTGCGTTCTCCAGAATGGAGAACAGGGTATCAACCATAGATACATCCAATCTCTGACCCTCTCCTGTCAGTTCACGGTGATACAATGCCATCATTATTCCCAGCGCCAGGTAGGTACCGGTGTAATTGTCACCCACCGAGGGCCCTACTTTGGTAGGCGGGTTGTCGGGGAAACCGGTTATAGTCATAAGGCCGCTCATAGCCTGGGCAATAATATCGTAGGCAGGAAGTTTCGCCATAGGACCATTAATTCCAAATCCTGAAATAGAAGCATAGACTATTCTGGGGTTAATCTCTTTGACGACATCGTAACCCAATCCCAGTTTTTCCATGGTACCGACCTTAAAGTTCTCACATACTACATCTGCATCTTCCGCCAGCTTAAGAAATATCTCTTTACCCTGGCTGGTCCCTAAATCAAGTGATATACTTTTCTTGTTCCGATTTAAGAACGCATAATAGGCGCTATAGTTGTTCTTTATCGGCCCCCAGGTCCTGGATTGATCACCTATACCGGGCCTTTCAATTTTTATTATTTCGGCACCATGGTCAGCCAAATGCATGGTGCAGAAAGGCCCGCTATAGGCCTGGGTAAGGTCAATGATCCTGATTCCTTCAAGGGCTTTCATTACTGGCCTCCTCTCACATTGTTTGGGATGCGCACCCTTGCTGCTCTGTTTTGCATACAATGTGCCAACCGCGTAAAAAAAGCCGGAGCTTTAAAAAGCCCGGCTTTTTTGGCAGATAGAATTAAATCTATTAGAAAGACACATCCTATAGCTTTGTCTCAATATGAGGCGGTTACACGATACCATTATGAATCTTGCGGCTCGTCTCAAAATGAGCCTCGTATCGTTTTGAGACGAGCGTAGGAAACTCTTAAATTACATTACAGCAGTTCGTCAGCTCGAAAAGTTGCCCGAAGGGGTAATAATATCGCTGACTCAGCTTCGGGTCAGTAACTACTGCTTAAATCTTTTCTTTTATTTTTTATATAACGCTGGTATATATTTTGCATTTATAATGATTGATTTTATTAACTTCAATTAGCATTCGGGAGGGTAATGAGAAATGAATAGGTATCGTAGCGGGGTTTTATTGGTATTAATATCTGCATCCAGCTTTGCCCTTATGCCTATCCTGGCCGTCTATGCCTATAAAGGCCAGGCTAATTTATACACAGTTCTGTTTCTACGCTTTGCCTTGGCTTCGCTGCTGCTCTTGGCTTACCTGCTCTATAGAAAAAAGCCTGTTGCCGTCAAACTGACTTTATTATTAAAGCTCATCTTTATCGGAGCCATTTTATATACCCTGCAGTCCAGCCTGTATTTCGCCTCGGTACAATATATACCAGTATCATTGCAGGCTTTATTTTTCTATACTTATCCTGTATTTGTCGCCATCATAGCTGCAGTTATTTATAAGGAGAAGTTGAATCCCCGGCTCCTGATTGCTACTGCCATAGCGCTGACCGGAATGTGCCTGGTAATTGGTACTTCATTTCATGATATTAATTTGCCCGGGGCTTTTTTGGCCTTGGGGGCGGCTGGTGTTTACGCCGTATATCTGAACTTGAGCAATCGGGTATTGAAGGAGGTACTGCCTGACGTCGCCACTGCTTATATAAGCCTGTCTGCAGCCGCCGCCTTCTTAGTCATAGGTAGTGCCACCCACAGCTTGAACTTTAGTTTCCAGCCTGCCACCTGGTTTCCTATAGTCGGTATTGCTTTTTTTTCTACCGCTATCGCTATTCTGACTTTGTTTCGCGGTATAGAGCTTCTTGGTTCTACGCGCGCCTCCATACTGAGTATTGTCGAACCCCTGGTTACCATTACTATTTCTTCATTGCTCTTCCATGACCGGCTTAGCGCAATCCAGTGGGGAGGCGGACTTTTGATATTGGCCGGAGCCTTTATTGTAATCCGATCTCGTGGTCAAACTGAAGAAAACCAAACTGGCCCTTGCCGGTCAGAATCAAACCAGTATTAAGCAGATGGCGGTGGTTATGTTGTCAGGGGATTGGGGATAGTTAGAGATCAGTAATACTGCCTTCAACTCGTCCTGCATTGATTCCCTCAATCCTGATCGGAACAAACTCACCCCGCCGGTCATCGGGAGAATTAAAGCCGACTTCGATATAGTTATCACTAAGGCCGATATATTCCCCGGTTTCCGCCTGTTTTTCCACCAGCAGGGTCAATTCCTGCCCCACCTGACTACGAACAAAGTCATTATGTTTTTGCCGGGCCAGGTTCAATAATTTTTGACTGCGGGCCTGCTTTTCATGGGGAGGTATCTGAGGAGAAATAGAAGCGGCTCTGGTGCCGGGACGTCTGGAGTAGGGAAAGACATGCAGGTCCATAAATGGCAGGCTATTGATAAGATCATAGCTGTCCTCAAAATCCCTCTCCTCTTCACCGGGGAAACCGGTCATTACATCCGCCGTAAAAGCTGCACCGGGGATGCTGCCGGCAATGGTTTTAAGCAAGTCGTAATAATACTCCCGGCTGTAACGCCGGTTCATGGCTTTGAGGATCTTATTGCTGCCGCTCTGCAGAGGGATGTGGAAATGGCGGCACATCCTGGCATCATGGGCGGCAAGATTGATTATTTCCGGGGTTACTTCCAGCGGTTCCAGCGAGCTCAGACGAATCCGGTAATCCCCCCCGGCCTCCGCCAAAATCATTTGCAGGAGATGAAACAGATTCCAGTCCTTGAGGTCTATGCCGTAAAAACCAGTGTGGATACCAGTCAGAACTATCTCCCGGTAGCCCAGGGAGAGAAGCTGTTTTATCTCCTGTAGAATATCCGCGGGCAATTTGCTGCGCACGGGGCCGCGGGCCTGAGGGACTATACAGTAAGAGCAACCGCTCTGGCAGCCGTCCTGAATTTTCACAAAGGCACGGGTACGCCGGTGCTGCCTGGAGTATAACACCGGCCGCAGTTTTCGGGTTTCATTGAGTACTTCATTTATAATCACCGGTCTTTTTTGTTCCGGGTCAAGTTTTTCTATAATATCAGCCATGGATTCCTTATTAAGATTATTAACGATGAGGTCCACGCCTTCAATGCCGGCCAGTTCCTCACCGGCCACCTGAGCCATGCAGCCGGTAATCGCCACCAGAGCATGGGGACGGCGGGCCGCTCGTCTGACCATGGCCCTGGACTTGCGGTCGCTTACATGGGTAACGGTGCAGGTATTTATGATATAAACATCGGCTTCATCAGCAAAACCAACTATTTCATAGCCCCGATGGATAAATTCTTCCTTCAGTTGTTCTGTTTCCACCTGGTTGACCTTGCAGCCCAGGGTATAAAAAGCAATTTTCTTCACTTATTTGCTCCTTTATCATACGGTAAGGTACAAACATTAATGGCCCCATACCCCTAAACCACTAAGCTTAACCCAAGTCTCCGCTTTCGTATAATATGATGCTGGCCGCTACCAGACCGGCCGTTTCGGTTCTTAAAATCCGGGGGCCCAGTGAGGCCGTGTTAATACCCTGCTTTACTGCTGCGAGGACTTCATTATCCGAGAAACCGCCCTCAGGGCCAACCAGAATAAACATTTCCTTTACCCCATTATATACTTCAGCCTGCAGCCAATCC